>JBOHVR010000555.1:0-4458 GCA_050735755.1 Binatia bacterium | reverse complement strand
CGCATGACCATCGAAGAGTTTGAAGGACGTCACCAAGAAATTCCTCGGGATCGAGATATTGTCCTTTACTGCTCGTGACCCAATGAAGCGACAAGCGCCCGGGTGGCGCTGCTGCTGCGAAAAAGAGGGATCACGAGAGTTCGTCCACTTGCCGCAGGGATCGATGGCTGGCTTGCGAACAAATTTCCGATCGAAGCCGTGGATGCCGTCCGGAGCCCGTCGGTGGTCTAACGCCCCTACAAATTTTCACGAAACGGAACTACGGCCCTGCGGCTGACGTGAGACCTAATAGTCCTTGAAAGAGGGACGCACTACGGCAACACAGCGAAGATTCTCAGAGGGCCGCCGGTGCCCCCTTTGATTTTCATGGGAATAGCATAGAGGGTTGCGCCTTTGGGCGGCAATCGTTCGAGGTTGGCGACATTCTCAAAGACCGCGATGTTGGCGGCGCCGAAGATCTGATGGACGATAAAATCTCGCGACTGCCCGTAGTCAATGCTCGGAGTGTCAAGTCCCGCGCCGTTGATGCGCCGCTTGACCAGAAACTCCGCAGCTTCTTTGGAGTAACCGGGAAAATGCAAGTTCGTGACGTCACCGGGCGCATCTGTGCCGAAATACTTCTTGCGGTCGCCCCAAAATTTGCCCCAGCCGGAGTGCATGAGAACTAGAGCCCCGGAAGGAATTCCTCCGTTCTTCTTTTCCCAGGCGGTGATATCTTTAACTTCGAGCAGGTAATCGGGATTCTTTGCCGACTGAGCGCGCACATCGATGATCACCGCCGGGCCGATCAGTTTGTGGAGCGGGATCTGCTCGGTCGTCCATTTGCCCTCGGCGAAGTGAAACGGCGCGTCCAGATGGGTGCCGACGTGCTCGGAGGCGCTGTATTCGTACGAGGCGTACCAGAAACCTTGGGGCGTCTTGCCTTGATTGACTTTATCGAGCTTGAACGGCTTGGCGGTCGGCCAGTGCATCGTCGTTTCGTCAAACGAATAGGTCAGGTCGATCAGGTTCTTTTCATCGGCGGCATGTGCCGGAAAGACATAAAGGAACAAACATAAAATCAAGAAAAGCCTCTTTTTCATGGTCATCCCTCGAGCAGGTTGATGAAAAATTGTCTCGGAGTCCTTCGACGATGCTCAGGACGAACGGAAAGAGATTTGAAATGATCGGGAAAATTCCGTTCGTGCTGAGGCTCTCGAAGCACGAAAACCATTTTTTCAGCAGCCCTCTAATTTTTCTTGGGCAGTTCTTCAAGCGCGGTTTTGGCGGCCGTGAAGTTGGGATTAATCTTCAGAGCGGTTTCGAATTCGTACTGCGCCGCTGGTAAATCACCCAACGTGACGAGAATCTTGCCGAGCTCATAGTGGCCCACATCGTCTTCCGGACACAGAGCGATACCCTGGCGGTAGAGTTCCGCGGCGGCGCGCGCATCTTTAGCGGCTTGCGCCTGCTCAAACTGACGAAACGCGCGATTGCACGCCTCCCGCTTTTCAGTTTCCTGTTTCTGGGCGAGCTTTAAAGCTTCAATTTCTTTGCGCTGCTCGGCGAGCTCTTGGTCCTGCTGGCGAAGCTGCGCGGCCTGTTTGCGCATGAGTTCCGTCTCGCAACCGGCAAGGGAAATGAACGTCAGGAGAAAGGCGAAAGATTTGAAGCGCATCTTTGGTTATGATTTTTTTTCCGCCAAAGCCAGGTAGATTTTTTCTGACTTAATGGGCAGATCCTTAATGCGGACGCCGACAGCGTCGAAAATGGCGTTGGCGATAGCCGGCGCGACCGGGATCAGGGCCGTCTCCCCGATCCCCTTCGCTCCGTACGGACCATGGGGATGAGGGATCTCGACCAGGATCGGGTCGAGATCCGCGGGCATGTCTCCCAACGAGGGGAGAACGTAATCAATGAAGTTTGGGTTGGTCACACGCCCATTGTCATAGGCGATCTCTTCAAACAAGGCCTGTCCCATACCCGTAATCGCCGCGCCGGCCAGTTGCTGCTCGCAGCCGAGGCGATTGATGGCCTTTCCCACGTCTACGGCAGTCGCGTACCTGAGAAGCTTTATCTTGCCCGTCTCGGAATCGACTTCGACTTCCGCGGCCCCGGCGCCAATAAACCAAAATGCCGAGGTGCTCTTCATCCCTTGCTCGTCTTCGAGTTGCGTTTTCACCTGTCCCTGGCCGACTAGAGTCCCGCCTGGCATGCCGAAGCGCTTGAACATGACCTCTTGATAGTCCAGCTCAGCTTCCGGAAGCCGAATTTTTCCGCCGGAGAACATGATCTGCTCGGCCGGGATGCCGTAGTCTTCAACCACAATCTGTTTCAATTGACGTATCACGTCTTGTGCCGCGAGCTGCACGGCCTTGCCCATATGGAAAGTCGAACGGCTCGAAGAGGTGGTCAAATCGTAGGGCACGACGTCGGTGTCCACGCCCAGCACCTGGATTTGTTCCAGCGGAACGCCGAGCTCTCTGCCGGTTACTTGCGCGAGAACGGTCTCGGAACCCTGACCCATCTCGATCGTACCCGCGTAAATCGTGACGCTGCTGTCTTCGTTGAGTTTGACGACTGCCGAGGAAATCGACGGCGTTATGGTGGCTTTGATGAGGCAGGCGATTCCTTTGCCGCGGCGGATCGGACCCTTCGCAGGAGCAACCGGCTTTTCATGCCAGCGGATCGAGCGCGCTGTTTCTTCGAGGCATTGCCGGAAGCCGATGCTGTTGAGTTTCTCACCCGTGACGAATTCATCGCCTTCCTCGTAGCCGTTCTTCCGGCGGATCTCCACCGGGTCCAGCTTCAAGGCGGCGGCAATGATGTCCATCTGGGACTCGTGAGCCCACGCCGACTGAGAGACGCCGAATCCGCGGAACGCTCCGGCGGGAGGCTTGTTGGTGTAAACCGAGAGCGAATCGATCTTGAGATGCGGGATTCGGTATGGTCCTGCCGCCGTGTAGGCGGATTTCTTTGCGACGCGCGGTCCAATCTCCGCATAGGCGCCGGTATCGAGCAGCACTTCACACTCGCGGGCAACCAAGGTTCCGTCCTTCGTCACGCCGGTTTTCATCCGGATGACCGCGCCATGCTTGGTGATGGTCTGGAAGACCTCTTCGCGCGCCAGCAGAATGCGAACAGGCCTGCGCGCTTTCAACGCTAGCGCCACGGTGATCGGTTCCACCTTGGGGTAGACCTTGCCGCCGTAGCCGCCGCCGAGATAGGGAACAATCACGCGAACTTTAGACACGGGCACCTTGAAGATGTTCGAGAGTTGGGTCCGGACGACGAACGGGTTTTGAGTCGTGGCCCAGACCGTGATGCGGCCGCCGGGGTCAATGGAAGCGATGCAGGCGTGAGTTTCGAGAAAGCTATGCTGGGTCGCGGGCAACGTGAACGTGTCTTCGAAGACGAAATCCGACTCGGTAAAGCCTTTATCGACGTCTCCGCGCCGCAGCTTGAAATGAGTGCAGACGTTGGTGCCTTCGACGGGGCGGAGCTCGGCGAGATCGGCAAAGCCGGAGGAGGGAAGTCGAATCGAGTCGTGAATCAATGGCGCTCCCGGCCTCAGGGCCTCTTGGACATCCAGGTTTGCCGGCAGTTCTTCGTATTCGACTTCAATCAGGCCCAGCGCTTCTTCCGCGGCCTCGAGTTCCAAAGCCGCCACCGCCGCCACCGGATCGCCGACGTGGCGCGCTTTCTCGGTCGCCACAAGGGTCTGATCCTTAAATACGGGACCGTAATAAGGATCGATGCCTTCATCTTTCAGTACGTCGTCGCGGGTAAGAACAGCGACGACGCCGGGGACCGCTGCAGCTTTCGCGGCGTCGATCCGGCCGATGCGCGCGTGCGGGAACGGGCTGCGCAGGATTTTCCCGTGGCACATCCCGGGGATTTTCATATCCGCGAGATAGAGCGCTTTGCCGGTAACCTTGGGCGGATAATCCAGACGGCGTACCGAATCTCCAATGACCGGGGTTGCCATGAGCCCTTATGAGGCGGCGACTTTCCTGACTGCCGCTAAAATTTCCCTATAGCAGCCGCAGCGGCAAAAATTTCCCGCCAGGTAAGTTTTGATTTGCTCGTCACTCGGTTGCGGAAATTCGTCGAGCAGGGCCTTGGCCGTGAGGATAAACCCGGAAGTGCAGTAGCCGCACTGCAACGCGCCGAATTCCATAAAGGCTTCCTGCAAAGGATGAAAAGAAGCTTTGTCGCTCAGTCCCTCGATAGTCAGTACTTCGCAGCCATGCGCGTCTACGGCTAAAACCGAGCAGGAGCTTACCGGCTTTCCATCAACCAGTAGCGTGCACGCCCCGCACACCTGGATGTCGCAGCCCAGCTTTGCCCCCGTCAAACCAAGGCGCTCGCGCACGAGCTCGAGCAGACTCGTCCGCGGCTCGACTCGGAGGCCGTGATCGATTCCGTTGACGCGAAGTGAAATCCGTTTTGTCATTCTGTCCCTTTGCCGGTCCCTTC
>JBOHVR010000554.1:0-12074 GCA_050735755.1 Binatia bacterium | reverse complement strand
TCCAAGAGGTGATCGTGCAAAACTTTCGCGCCAAACCGACCATCCCCATGGCGGATCATCCTGAGCCTTCGCTGAACCAAATGCTCAGAACCATCGCCTTAGCCCGGCTTATCCTGGGAGGCGGGATGAACATTCAAGCTCCGCCTAATCTTAACCCCGACCACTACCATCTCTACCTTCACGCGGGCATCAATGATTGGGGAGGAGTGTCGCCCCTCACCCGCGACTACATTAATCCCGAAGCTCCTTGGCCCGCTTTAACAACCTTAAGACAAAAGACGGCGGCGGCAGGCTTTACCCTCAAGGCACGGCTCCCGCTTTATCCTGAGTTCATTGCTCAAGCAGAAAAATTTATTCCGCCGGCTCTCTTGCCCTACGTGGATCGACTACGTGGCGCGGACAACCTGGCAAGAAGCGGAGGATCCTATGATCGATTGGCAACGGCTATTCAGCTTTGATGACCCTGAAGAGCATATGCAGCGGCTCCTTCCTCGGATCGAGCCTAACACGGCGCACGCGCTGGGGCGCGTGATGAGCGGTCATGAGATCGGAGAAAGCGAAGGCATCGGCTTGGCCCAAGTCGAGGGCGAGGAGCTTTCTGCGCTGATTGCCACGGCCGATTGGCTCCGCCGGAAGAAAGTCGGCGACGTCGTCAGCTATGTCGTCTGTCGCAACATCAATTTCACCAATGTCTGTTACGTCGGTTGCAAGTTTTGCGCCTTCAGTACCGGTCCGGGCAAACCCGACGCATGGGATCACCCTCTTGAAGAAGTGGGCCGCAGAGCCGAAGAAGCATGGGACCGGGGCGCCACCGAGATCTGCATGCAGGGCGGCCTGCCGCGCGATATGAGTCCCTTCTATTACCGGGACTTGCTCCAGGCGATACGAGCGCGGGCGCCGAAGATTCACATTCACGCGTATTCTCCCATGGAGATCACCTATGGCGTGGAGCTTACCGGCCTGCCACTCGAAGAATATCTGTCATTGCTGCGTGAAGCGGGTCTCAACAGCATTCCCGGCACGGCTGCGGAGATTTTGGATGATGAAGTCCGTTTTGTCCTCTCCAAAAACAAGGTCAGCGTCGCCCAATGGATCAAGGTTATCACCGCCGCGCACCGCCTCGGCATCCCGACGACTTCAACCATGATGTACGGGCACAGAGAAAATCACGCCCACTGGATACGCCACATGCTGCTCCTCAGAAACATTCAGAAGGAAACCGGCGGCTTTACTGAATTTGTGCCATTAGGATTTGTGCACCAAAACACCGCGCTTTACCATCAAGGCTTGGCGCGGCCCGGGCCGACTCCCGAGGAGCACATCCGCGTTCACGCCCTCGCGCGAATTTTATTGAATGATTGGATTCCCAATATTCAAGTCTCCTGGGTCAAGATGGGCCGCCACCTGTCACAGCTCTGCCTGCGCGCAGGCGCAAACGACTTCGGTGGGACGCTCATGGAGGAAAGTATCTCCCGTCTGGCCGGCTCCACAGAGGGCCAGATGCTCTGGCCCTTTGAATTTCGCAATCTAATCCGCGAGGTTGGCCGCACTCCCGCCGAGAGAAGCACGACCTACAGGATTCTCCGCTCCTGGCCGGAGTCGAACGCCAACCTTGACCTCGGAAGCGACAGAATTGCCGCCCGCTCGGAGGGTTCGCCGCCAACTGTGTTCTAAAGCGGAGGCGATCGCGGATAAGTCCTGATCCGGTGCCCAGCGCGGGCCGGGGGTCAACGAAGTGGTTGTAGTTTTAACCGGAGGAACAGGAGGCGCCAAGCTCACCCACGGCCTAAGCCTCGTGCTTCCACAAGAAGAGCTATTTATCGTCTGCAATACCGGAGATGATTTTATCCTGCATGGCCTCCATATTTCGCCCGACCTTGATACCATAATTTACACTCTGGCAGGCATCGCAGATCCTGCCAAAGGATGGGGCATCAAAGACGACACCTTCAACTTTCTTGAAGCGTTGGCACGGCTGGGCGGTGAAGCGTGGTTCAAGCTGGGCGACAGAGATCTGGCCACGCACATCACACGTACCGCCCTTCTGGCTAAAGGCCGGCCGCTCTCGCAAGCGACGGAAACGGTATGCAAAGCTCTTGGCGTCAAGTCAGTGGTGGTCCCAATGTCTGATGATAGAATTGAAACTCGAATCGTGACGCCCGCAGGAGAAATCTCTTTTCAAGAGTTTTTCGTCAAGCGTCGCTGCGCTGATGAAGTCACAGCAGTAAAGTTTTCCGGGGCTGAAAGCAGCCGGCCGTCTCCCGGCATTGAGGCCGCGATCTTGGCGGCGCCGCTGGTAATTGTTTGTCCGAGCAATCCCGTGACCAGCATGGGTCCGATCCTTGCTGTCCCGGGCATCCGAGCCGCGTTGAAACAGACGCGAGCACGTGTGATTGCTGTGAGCCCTATTATCCGAGATGCTCCCTTCAGCGGCCCGGCGCATAAACTGATGGCCGCAGCCGGAATGGAAGTATCGGCGTTCGGAGTTGCGGTTGCGTATGCCGATTTTTTAGACCTGATCTTCATTGCCCGGGAGGACCGGGCGTTAACGGAACAATTTTACACCCTGAAAGTCGAGGCCCGTACGGCGGCAATCCTCCTGGACTCCCCGGCCGCGCGCGCGAGACTTGCGAAAGAAATCGTAGCTGCGGCCGCCTATGCCCCGTGATATGAACATTGCCGCCCTCATTCCGGTCAAAGGTTTTGTCCATGCAAAACAGCGGCTGGCTCCGCTTGTGAATGCCGCGGAACGGGCGCTTCTGGCTGAGGCCATGCTGAAGGATACGTTACAGCAAACGCTCGCCGCGCCAGCCCTCGCGGCGACTTTTGTTGTCACTTCAGATCCACAAGCCGGCGCGATTGCTTCGTCCTTCGGGGCCAGAATCATTTGGCAAGAAGCGGAAAGGGGTGAAACCAACGCGGTCGACTTCGCGCGCACGCAGCTCAAACAGCAGGGCCTCTCAACCACGCTAATTCTGCCGGCGGACATTCCCCTATTGCAAAGCGCGGATATTGAGCTGCTGCTCGCCTATCCTCTTTTGTCTCCTGGCGCTCTTTTGGTTCCTTCGCACGATCGGTTGGGCACCAACGCTCTCTTACTCTCACCGCCGGATATTATTCAACTCCGCTTCGGCTACGACAGTTTCGCCTATCACTTGCAACAGGTCGCGCTGAGAGGCTTGACACAGAGAGTTCTGGAGAATGACCGCATCGCTCTCGATATCGATGAGCCAAGCGACCTAATGCGTCTTATAAAGTTGGCCCAAAGCGGACAAACCCGTCGGTGCCTGCTCGAGTTGAAGATCGCCGAGCGTACCATAGAACAGCGATCTTAAAACGATGCGCCGTTTGGAAATTATCGCCCTTGAGGGATTTGGCGAAATGAGCCGCGGAGCTTCGATCGGAGAGTTGATTTGTCAGGCTTGCTCCCGGCTCGGTTTAACCGTGCTTGCCGGGGACATTTTGGTTATCGCCCACAAGATTGTCTCGAAAGCGGAGGGAAGAGTTCTTCGCCTGGATGGAATCGCTCCCTCGGCGCGCGCTCTCGAACTTGCGCGCGCTCTCGACAAAGATCCTCGCATGGTTGAAGTCATTTTGCGCGAGGCTCGAAACATCATCCGGATGGGCGGGAACACGCTTATTGTTGAGACCCACCACGGTTTTATCTGCGCCAACGCGGGCGCGGACCTGTCCAACGTGGGCAGCGGATTGGTCGCCTTGCTTCCTGAAAATCCGGATCGTTCTGCGGCTCGTATCAGGGATGAAATCCGCGCTCAGGCCGGCGCCAGTGTGGGCATCATTATCAGTGACAGCTTTGGCCGGCCCTGGCGCTTGGGCACAACCGACGTCGCCCTCGGTGTCTCCGGATTGAATCCCCTCAAAGATTACCGTGGCGACACCGACCGCTACGGTTACGAACTGCGCGCCTCCGTGGCCGCAATTGCTGATGAAATTGCCTCGGCAGCCGAGTTGGTCATGGGTAAGAAAGATGGTATACCTGCGGTCCTCGTGAGAGGTTTTCCGATAGAGTCAGAGAAAGGATCGGGAAAGGATCTTCTTCGCCCGGAAAAGGAAGATCTGTTTCGCAACTTTTAGTTCGATGAGCAATACCATGACGATTGCAATTGTCGGCGGAACGGGAAGTCTGGGGACCGGTCTTGCTGCAAGGCTGGCGCAGCCGGGTGTTCGAGTGCTTATCGGCTCTCGTGATTTGGATCGGGCGCGGCAGGCGGCGGCAGCACTCAACGCGGCTCTCGGCACAGAGGCGATCGAAGGCCGGCTGAACGAAGATGCCGTCAAGCAGGCGGATCTCGCAATCATTGCGGTGCCCTACGAAGGTCACGCCAAGATGATCGAAGATCTCGCGTCGAGCCTCAAAGGAAAGTTGGTCGTTGACGCCGTGGTGCCATTAAAAAAAGGCAAACCCTTTATTCCTCCCGCGGGATCGGCTCTTCTCGAAGCGCAGCACCTTTTGGGCGCTGAGACCCTATTGGTGGGCGCGCTGCACAACATTTCCGCATTGGACTTGCAGGATTCCGCTGCCCTGTTGGGAGACGTGCTCGTGTGCGGCGACAAGGAGGCGGCCAAACTAAAAGTAATGGAAATGCTCGCCAAGATCGGCGCGCGCGCCTTCGACGCCGGTCCTGCCGCGAACGCCTACGTTATCGAAGGTCTCACCGGGGTTCTGATCCAACTCAACCGAAAGTACAAATCCAAACACGCCACCCTGAAAATCACGGGAATTGATGATTAGTTTTCAGCGTTCAATCAAGCCTTTAGCGGCTGGGCATGGAAGCGAGAAGCTATCTCCCCGTAACGGTTGACAAGAGTCACCTCGTTACCATCGGCGAGCGACTCTATGCCGAGAGCATCGAGCTTATCCGCGAGTTGGTCAACAACGCCTATGACGCCGATGCCACGGAAGTAAAAGTCACGGTCACACCCGAGCTCGTCTCTGTGGAAGATAACGGCACGGGCATGGATCTGGAGGGACTGCAGCAGTATTTTGTCATTGGCTCGCAGGAAAAACTCTCAAGTCCCAAGTCGCCCATCTTCAAGCGCGACCGCATCGGCCAATTCGGCATCGGCAAGTTTGCCACCTTATCCGCCTGCAACCGCTTTATTGTTTCGACTCAAAAGAACGAATTCGCGGCGCGCGTCGTGTTCGACAAAGAGGAATGGTCAAAAGAGATCGGTGAATGGCGCCTTCCGTTGGAGCTCTTTACTCCGGATCCCCAAAAAGCCAACGGCACGACCGTTGTCCTACAGGGGATAACCAAGCCATTTCTGCCGCAGGATGTGGAACGAAAAGTGGTCGAAGGCGTGCCCCTAAAAGCGCCTCACTTTGCCGTATTCGTAAACGGCGTGCCGGTCAGGCCCAAGAGTCTCTCCGGCCATCGCATTCCCTTTTTAGAAGGCACCGAGTTTGGTCCGGTCACAGGCGAGGTCATTTTGCTCCCATCTTCAGCCGCGTCGCTGAATGGCCTAGGAATAGAAGTGAAGGTGAAGCAAGTCACGGTCCGCCGTGAGCTCTTCGGCGCTGAGACCTGGGGGAAAGTTGCGGCGCGGATTCGCGGCGAGGTTCATGCCGACTTTCTCCCGATCACGAGCGACCGCACGGGTTTTGTCATCGATTCTTCCGAGTACCGGGCATTCGTTGACACCATGCAACGGGTGATGGACGACGTCCGCACCGTCCTTGGCCGTCTCACGGGAAAGGGTGAGAAAAGAGCGGCATCGCGCGCGCTCGGTGAGGCGCTGGAAAGGATCAGCAAGGCGCTTCTAAAAAACCCGGACTATTCCCCTTTCGGCGCCGTCCCTATCGGCGATCCTGGCGGGATCGGCGGGGCAGCAGCAACAAAATCGGCGAACGGCACGCAGGAAGGCAAACCGATCACAATGGAGCAAAAGTCGCGCAAAAGAACCCGGAAAAAATCCGCTAAAGTGAAGCGCCTCACGCCTGATGCGGTGGTCCGGCGGCTCAAGTTGGGGCAGGCCGGAATTTCTTGCTGTCTCGATCACTTCGGCGATACCGGGCCGGAATCTTTCAGCGAAGGAAATATCATTTATATCAACCGCGATCACCCGCTTTACAAACGAGAGGCCAAGAAAGCCGACGCTCACACCATGCACATCGCGCGCTTGTTGACGCAAGAGATTGCGTTGATGAAGGATCCGCGCAACCCGCGCCAAGCCTTCGAGCGCCAGTCGAAGCTCCTGCGCGACGCTTTCATCGAGGAATAGGTGGGAACGCTTGATGTACCAGGCACAGTTCTACAAAAAGATCGACAAAGAGAGCATCGCAGCCGAGATCAGAAAAGAAGGATTCGATCCGATCCTGATTCAAGATCCGCCCGGACACCTCTACCCGCCTCACAGGCATCCGGAGACAAAACTACTCGCGTTCTTGCTGGGAGAAATGACGGTTACATTCGGGGAAAACACCTTCACATGCCATCCGGGAGATCGAGTTCTCATCCCGGGAAACATCGAGCACTCGGCCCAGGCGGGACCCGAGGGTTGCATTTTCTTCTGGTCCGAGAAGCTCTGAAGCTATTTGACCAGGTTCCTGCTCAGGCTCTGCCACGAATCAAACTCCGCCAGGCGTTCCAGGATAATGCGCGTAGGGCGAATCATGGGCATTTGCCCGCCGGCGCATTGTTTCAAAGCTTCGCTGGGAGTAACCCAGACACTCTCATCCACTTCCTCCGATACCGGAAGCGGGTTTTGCCTCAAAGGCAAACAGCCCAAATAGAATCGAGTATCGAACCGGATTGGATTCTCTTCCGGCGTAATCCGGCGCGCAAAGTAAATCAATCGCGACGCATCGCAGTAGAGTCTTTCCGATCGGAGAAGCGCATGGAGACTGGTCTTCCCCTGAACCAGGTCCTTGCGGATTTGCTCGAATTTCTCTTTGAGGCCATCGTGATCCGTCTCTACCGGCATTCCGGATTCGCTCACTCCCAGCAAAACCCCGGTCTCTTCGTATAGCTCACGGATTGCTGTGATCCAGTGGCCAAGCGCCAGCTCCGGGCTTAGCGCGTTACCAAGAATTGCCTGCGCTTCTGGCGCCGTCAAGCCGCGACATTGTGCGAGCATTTGTGCACACCAATCTTCTTCCTCCAGGATTCCGCCGGGAAAAACATAGTGGCCGGCGAGAAACTCCATCCACTGCGGCCGTCGCGTCATGAGCACGTCGAACTTCTCGCCGCCGCGCGGGCGAACGAGAATGACGGTCGAAGCTTTCTTAGGAATCGCTGGTGCCATGGCGGTGGTTAATTCAACGGGTCTCCAGATCTTCCGGCGGGACAAAGCCGTGACGCAGCGTGTTTTCGCTGATCGTGCGCGGCTCAAGGAATTGCAGGAGATAGTCCGGACCGCCGGCCTTCGAGCCAATCCCCGAAAGCTTGAAGCCACCGAAAGGCTGGCGCTCGACAATTGCTCCGGTGGTGCCACGGTTAATATACAGGTTGCCGACACGAAACTCCCGCCGGGCCTTTTCAATGTGCGCCGGCGACCGTGAAAACACTCCGCCCGTTAGAGCGTAGGACGAGTTGGTCGCGATCTCCAGAGCGTGATCAAAATCACGCGCTTTCAGCACAGATAGCACAGGTCCAAAGATCTCTTCCTGCGCCAGCCGGTGATGCGGCTCGATATCACTAAAGATTGCCGGGCCAACGTAGAAACCATCCGCCGGGGCTTCTCTCGCGACGGCGCATTTGCCCTCGCCTTTGCCTAGCTCAATGTAACTGCGGACCTTCGAATGAGCCGCGGCATCAATCAGTGGCCCAATGAAATGCCGCGGATCTTCGGGCGGGCCGATCTTCAGACTGCGCACGGCCTCGACCAGGCGATCCAAAAGGAGATCGTGAATTTCCTCCACGAGGATAAGGCGAGAGGCTGCCGAGCATTTCTGTCCTTGATAACTCAACGCGGACTCAATGATCTCGAGCACGGCTTCGTCGAGATCGGCGTCGCTATCGACGATGATGGCGTTTTTGCCTCCCATTTCGCAAACTACGCGCTTTACGTGCTCCTGTCCCGGCTGGGTGTCGTAAGTCGTGCGCAAAATTTCCAAGCCAACGTCGCGCGAGCCCGTAAAAGCGACCAGATGGACACCGGATTGGCGCACAAGATACTCCCCCAGATCGCCGCCTCCTTGTACCAACTGGCAAGCGCCGGAAGGGACACCGGCTTCTTTAAGAGCTTCGAACAGAAGGTTGCCCATCACGGGCGACTGCTCCGCCGGCTTGGCAATGACGCAATTTCCCGTCACGAGGGCCGCTACCGTCATCCCTGTGAGCAGAGCAAGAGGAAAATTCCACGGCGCGATAATGACCGCGATCCCCCTGGGCTCGTAGAGATAGAGGTTTGTCTCGCCGGGAATCTGCTGCGTCACGCGCGGCTCGCTCAAGCGCAGCATCTCCCGGCCGTAGTACTCGAAATAGTCGATCGCTTCGGCCACCTCGCCATCGGCCTCCGCCCAACCCTTGCCAACTTCGAGCACCATCCACGCCGCCAACTCGACCCGCCTTTGCCTCATGATGTCGGCGGCGCGAAACAGAGCGGCCACTCGCTCCCGGGCGGGCGTGGCTCTCCACTCGCGAAGAAAGGCCGCGCCCGCCACGAGTGCGCGGTCTGCTTCCTCCCGCCCAGCAAGCGCGACGCGGCCGACAAGTTCGTTCGGATCGGCCGGATTCAAAGACTCAAACCAGTTTCCGGTCTCAGCGTCTTCGCCGCCGATCCAAAGCGGATACTCGCGTCCGAATTGACTTCTGGCTTTCTTAAGCGCCTCCGCAAAGCGCACGCGGTTTTCTCGCAGCGAAAAGTCCAGCGGCGATTCGTTCCGGAAAGGTCCGGGTGCATCTACCTGCGTTGCTTTTCGGGCCGGCGGGTGTTGCACAAGGGTGGACCGTTTTAGCTCCGGCGCTGCAACCAGCTTCCCGATGTCCTCTTCCTCCACGTAGGTCTGGCGCAAGAACGAGGTATTCGAAGTGTTTTCCATAAGGCGGCGGATGAGATAGGCCATCCCCGGCAGAAGCTTGCCTACCGGCAAGTAGACACGCACGCGCTGGCCGTTTTGGATCACCGCACGCCGGATCGGTTCCCCCATACCGTACAGCATCTGCACTTCGTAACTCCACTCGGGAACCCCGAAGTGACGCGCCGCAACTACGGCATGCGCCAAGCTGCGGATGTTATGGCTGCCAAAAGCCGCATCGACGATGTCATGGTTTTCAAGAAGAAGGCGCGTCAACCGTTCATAATTCGCGTCGGTCTCAGCCTTGTCCAGGAACACGGGCACCGGCCAGCCCTTCTGCCGCGCCCAAGCAATCTCACTGTCCCAATAAGCGCCCTTGACCAGACGGACGCCGATTCGGCGTTTGCGGGCGCGCGCCCAGCGAATCAGCTCAATCAGATCCTGTTCCGTATCGTGAAGATAAGCCTGAATGGCAATGGCGGCTTTGGGCTCGCTCGCGAAATCGCGCTCTTCGAGCAGGTCGCGGAAAATCCCCAGGGTAAGGTCTTTGTACGCATACTGTTCCATATCCAATGTGAGCGCCGCCTTCAGGCGCGCCGCCGCGCGAAACAGCGGTCGCAGGCGCTCGCGCACCACGCTTTCACTGTCCGGATCCAGCGGGTCAAACCGCGGGTACAGAGACGAAACTTTGACTGAAAGACTCACCCTCGGCAGCGGCCCGGCAGAACCCTCGTCGATTTGCGGCACGGTATTCCAACCGGCAGTTATGAAGGCAAGATTCTGCAGCAGGTCGAGATAGCGTTGCTGCATTGCCAGCGCTTCTTTATCACTTACCGTCGCCTCGCCGACCACATCGAGCGTGAAAGTCGCGGGCTCCCGTCTAAGCGCCTCCAGAACAGATCTGAGAGAATCTATTTCCTCCTCGACAATGAACCGGCGCGCCAGCCGCGTCACATTGTGCCGCACCAGCGGCGCCACCAACCAGCCCGCATGCAGCGCCTGCGCCAGAAAGACCAGATCGCCAAACGCATGGTCCACCTTCGAGAAATACTCTTCTAAATGGCGGCCAATCTCTGCAGCCGAATCCAAACTCGGCAAGACATCCACAAAGCGAAACAAGGCAACGCGTAGAGACTCATCCTGGAGGGACCATTCGATCATTTTCCCGATCCAGTCTCCGGGCTCAAAAATGGACGGCTTGTGCTCAGCGGCTTTGCGGTAAAGTCCTTCCGCCAGCTGAGTGACCTCAGCTTCCAGGTTTTGTGATGCTTCCATGTTCAATTCCACTTGAGCGTATCATAATACGCTCTGCCGAAAGTTTCGAGTTTGGAATCGGTATTCGATCCTCTTCCTCGACACTCGTCACTCTAAACTAACTGACAGTTGATCCGTTGCCGGATTTGCCCTAGTTTATGAACGAAACATGCTCGACCTGACCCAGCTCTGCGTTACCGGCCTCAAATGTTCCGCCGATCTTCTTTGGCTCGCGGCGCCGGAAGATCACCTGGTCGCTTGCTACAATCCCCGCACGGGGGAAACACAAGAGGTGGTTCGTTATCCCCACGAGGTCTGGGACCTTTGTCCCTCTGAAGAGGGTCTTTGGATGATGACCGGAGGCGGCCGTTTGGGGCGGCAGCTCGTGCTGTGGTCGCTCAGCGAAGAAAGACAAATTCGCAACTTCAACTGCCCGGATGGCGCCGGAGCCGGTATCACTCTTTACAGGGGAAGGATTTGGCTTACTCACCGCCACAATCGCAAGCTCTTCTGCCTAGACCCGGCAAACGGCAAGCTCATCTGGATGATGCGGACCGAGCACGAATCTCTCAGCCCGGCGGCTTGCGGCAACGAGTTTTGGTTTATCGAAGCGGATCTCGGCCCTCTCGGCCACTGGAGCGCTTCGAGCGAGGGAAAATATTTCTTCTCGCGTTACGATCCGGCGCGCGAGACCATCGTGGAGCGACGGCCGACGTCCTTCGTGCCTAGATGTTTGGCTGTGGATGCCGAGCGCTTTTGGTACGCCCAGGAGGGGGAAACCGGCGTTCGCTCAGCTAAAAAGAACCTTCGCCAGCTCTGAGCGGTACTTCTCGGTTAGCTCGTGATCGGATCCCAAGACCTCAAAGATCTGCACCATCGCCCTGCGCGCCGCGTCATCTTGAAAGGATCGGTCTTTTTTTATAACAACTAAGAACTCTTCCAGCGCTTCTGCATAACGTTCTTTGGCTGCGAGCGCCCGCGCCAGACCCAAACGCGCCTCCACGTTGTCGGGATCGGAAGCCAACGCGGCCCGCAGGGCGGCTTCATCTTGCTTCGCGCCTTCCTGCAGCTGCTGTCGTGAAATCGCTTGCTCCGCCTCCTTGCGCTCCGTTGCCGCCAGCGGCACCCTCTCCAGGAGCTGCAGCGCGTTTTCTTTGTCGCCCCGCTCCAGCAGAATCCGCCCGAGCGCGAGCAACGAGCGCGCGTGATTCGGCTCATCGGCTAAAATGCTTTCGTAAACCGCTTTCGCCGCGTCCACTTGCCCTTGCTCCTCCAGCAGCGCCGCTTCGGCTGCGCGCTTGTCCGCCGCGGAAGGTAAAAAAGGCGCCAGCACCTCGCGCACGGCCGGCTCCGGCAGGGCTCCCGTAAACTCTCCTTCCAACCTTCCCCCTCTGAAGATCTTCACCGCCGGGATTCCCTGAATGTTAAACAGCTCTGCGACGCCAGGGTTTTCATCGACGTTAACCTTGGCCAAAAGAAACTGTCCGCCACATTCTTCCGCAATCCGCTCCAGGATTGGTCCTAAAACACGGCATGGGCCGCACCAAGGCGCCCAAAAATCGACCACCACCGGCAAACTCCGCGACCGCTCTAAAACGGCCGATTGAAAATCAGACTCATTGACTTCAACTGTCCAGGAATTCATAGATCACTCCGTTAAATCGTTCTCTATTATTTTTAGCAAAGGCTCAGGCGAATTTCACTCATCTTGCGTTGCTTTTGCAGTAGCGCTAGGTTTTTGCCGATTACTCCGCGCGAAAGGAGCTGGCGATGGCGCATCAACTCAATATGGGCGATCTTTTCCCAAAATACACAGTCAAGACCGCGGCCGGACCCACAC
>JBOHVR010000553.1:0-7310 GCA_050735755.1 Binatia bacterium | reverse complement strand
CCTTTATGATCGGTTGAGCGCGCGTTTCGGCGCGGAAGTCGTCTTTATGGATGTCGACGACATTAAGCCGGGGGCTAATTTTGTATCGCTGATCGATGAAAAGATTGGGTCGTGCGATGCTTTGATCGCGGTTATGGGAAAGGAGTGGCTCGCGAGCAAGGATAAGGCAGGAAACTTGCGGCTTGGCGACGCCGGGGACTTTGTGCGCTTGGAGATCGCCACCGCGCTCAAACGCAACATTCTCGTCATTCCAACTTTGGTGGCTGGGGCGGGAATGCCCAGTGCCCGGGATTTACCCGCGCCGTTGGCAGAGCTGGCGCAAAGACAGGCCGTGGAGTTGACCGACAAGGATTTCGCGCGCGATGTCGACCAATTGATAGAAGCGCTGGAGAAAGTTCCTCAATTGAAGCACAAAGAACCGGCGGCACGCGAAACTGCCGCGAAAGCGGGAGCCATGCGCACGATTGCGTGGGTGGCTATGCTGCCGATCGTGTTCTTGGCGGCGATTGTTTTCTGGCAATGGCAAAAGCCCAACACAGCGAGGCTTGAGGGCGTATGGGAAGCTCAGGTGAACTATAGCTGGGGCGGATCGTTCAAAGAGACGTTCGCCTTCAAAGTCAACGGCGAGAAGTTGCTCGGCACGGCTTCTTTCTTGGGAGCCAAGCATGGCATCCAGGATGGCAAAATCGAGGGCGAAAGAATTTCGTTCGTTGTGCCCTTTCGATCCATGTCGGGCAGTGACATTACCGAGCACAAGGCGCAGTATACGGGCATGATCTCGGGCAACGAAGTTCACTTGGTCATGCAGGACGATCGAGGTTACCCGCCGATAGAGTTCGTGGCGAAGAAAAGCGATAGATCGGCATGAGGTGAGAAAACATGGCTTTGCATGCGTTCGTGGCGATGCCGTTCGGTGTCAAACAGGGAATCGATTTCAACCAGGTCTACGAAAGTTACATCAAGCCCGCGTTAGAAAGCGCGGGATTTGAAGTTTTCCGCGCGGACGAGGAGATGCGCGCGGGGAACATCCGTACGGACATGTTCCAGGAGCTGTTGCTTGCCGACCTTGTCGTGGCGGATCTCTCGGTCGACAACCCCAACGTCTGGTACGAGCTGGGGGTGCGCCACGCGCTGAGAGCCAGGGGCGTGATTCAGATCCAGTGCCAGAGAGAGCACCTTCCTTTCGATGTCTACGTCGATCGCTCGCTCCGTTACCATATCAAAGATGGCACTCCTGATCCTGACCATCTCGATACCGACAAGAAAGCCCTCGCCGGCTTTGCAACAGAAACAATGGCATCCTGGTATGGGCGGAAAATCAGTCCCGTGTATCATTTGCTTCGTTATCTCAAAGAGCCGGATTGGAAATCTCTGCGCGTCGAAGAGGCGAAGGAGTTCTGGGAAGAGTACGACGCGTGGGCGATGCGGATTGAGATCGCCCGAAAAGAAAACCGTCCGGGCGATATTCTGGTACTTGCCGAAGAGGCCCCGACGCGGATTTTTCGCGTTGAAGCCAATCGCACCGCTGGGAAAGCGTTATTGTCTTTGGGCCAGTTCAGCCTCGCCTTGAGCCAGTTCGAACGGGCGCTTGCGCTCGCGCCGATGGACCTCGAAAGCCGGCGGCAGAAAGGTCTTCTGCTTGGGCGACTCAAGAAACATGACGCGGCCAAAGAATGGGTCGAGGCTTTGGTCAAGGAATTCCCGAACGATGCGGAAAGTTGGGCGCTCTTGGGCCGAGTCGAGAAAGATGGATGGGTGGATGTGTGGAGAAAGGAGGGCAAGAGCGTCGACCAAATGCGCAGTGACGCGGCACAGGAGGACGGTCTTGCGCGCGAGGCGATCAACGCGTACGCGACTGGTTTTCGCAAGGATCCGACCCATTATTATTCGGGAATTAATACTGTAACTCTGTTGCATGTGCTGGCCCATCTTACCGGAAAAGACGAGAAACCAGATGTGCGCAAAGAAATGGAAGGCGGGATCCGTTGGGCTGTACGGGGAGCGTTGGAAAAGGACGCCAAGGACTATTGGGCGCGGGTGACGGTGGCTGAGCTGGAAGTTCTCGTCAATACGAAAGAGACGATGGAGGCCGCTTACCGCAATGCCGTCGCGGTCGCGGATAGAGACTGGTTCAAACTCAATTCTTCGCGCGCGCAGCTCCTGCTCCTCAAGGACCTCGATTTTCGCCCGGGTGAAGTTGCCGCGGCGCTTCAGATTCTCGAACGGACTTTAAACCGGCTCACACCGCCGGAAGCCCGTTGGATGCCACGGCAGGTGTTCCTTTTTAGCGGGCACATGATTGACGCGCCGGGACGGCCGGAGCCCAGGTTCCCGCCGGGTCAAGAAAAAACTGCCGCCGATGCCATTGCGGCAAAGCTGTCCGAGCTGAGAATCGCCGCCGATGATTTGGCGATTTGCGGCGGCTCCTGCGGGGGAGACATCCTTTTTGCGGAAGCCTGCTTGGCGCGTGGCGCGCGTGTGGAGGTTCGGCTTCCTTTTGACGAGCCGACTTTTTTGCAGAAGTCGGTCGCTTTTGCCGGCGATCACTGGGTGAATCGCTATTACGAAATGAAGGCCAATGCCAAGACGCGCCTCCTTGTCATGCCCGATGCGCTGGGACCGCTGCTCGAAGGCGTCAACGCCTATGCGCGCAACAACCTATGGCAGCTTTACAGCGCGCTGGCATGGGGACCGGAGAAGGTGCGCTTTGTCTGTTTGTGGAACCGCAAAGGAGGAGACGGTCCCGGAGGAACCCAGCACATGGTTGAGACCGTGCAGAAATACTCCGGACGGGTGTACGTGCTCGATACCCAGGTCCTCTGGTGAAGGAGGCTAAGGCGATGAGTTTGGCTGACAGGATCAAACCAGACGGTCGAAAGAAGATTTTGGCGCTCGACGGCGGCGGCATACGCGGCATTCTGAGCGTAGAAATTCTCGCGCGCATCGAGACGCTCCTGCGCCAGCAACTTGGACGCGGCGCGGACTTTGTGCTGGCCGATTATTTCGACTACATCGCCGGGACAAGCACGGGAGCGATTGTTGCGACTTGTCTTTCCTGGGGCATGCCGGTGGACAAAATCCGCGAATTTTACCTGCAAAACGGGAAGGAGATGTTCGATAAGGCGTCCATTTTGAAGCGCTTCCGTCACAAGTTTGAGGATGAAAAGCTCTCCCGAAGATTACAGGCGGAATTTCATGGGGAGATGTTGGGAAGCGAGCGCTTAAAGACGCTCCTTTTGTTGGTGATGCGCAATGCGAGCACCGATTCGCCCTGGCCGATCTCCAACAATCCGCTCGCGAAATACAATGACTGCGCGCGCGTCGATTGCAACCTCAGCCTGCCGCTGTGGCAGCTCGTACGCGCGAGCACGGCGGCGCCGACCTATTTCCCGCCGGAGGTGGTCAAAGTAGGGAACAAGGAATTCATCTTCGTCGATGGAGGCATCACGACGTACAACAATCCTGCTTTTCAGGCGTTTCTGATGGCAACGGTGGCGCCGTTCAATCTCAACTGGCCCGCGGGAGAAGATAAAATCCTTCTTGTCTCTATCGGAACGGGAACAAGCCCCGATGCCAATGCCGATCTCCTCCCGGAGGAGATGAACCTTCTGTACAACGCCAGCTCGGTTCCCTCTGCGTTGATGTTTGCCGCTTTAAACGAGCAGGACTTTCTCTGCCGGGTTTTCGGTAAGTGCCTGGCGGGAGAGAAGCTGGACCGGGAAGTCGGCGATATGATCGGTCAGAGAGGTCCGGTCCGGCCTAAGCTTTTTACTTACGTCCGCTACAATGCCGAATTGACCCGGCAAGGTCTGGAGACGCTCGGCCTTGGCGATATCGAGCCGAAGAACGTGCAGCAGCTCGATTCGATCGAATACATTCTTGATTTGCAGCGCGTCGGTCGGGCAGTAGCGGAGAAAAACGTGCGCGCGGAGCATTTTGAGAATTTCATTCCTTAAGACGGTATCGCCGCGCTAGTACCTACCGCACCACACCAGCTAGTTTTGCCGCGCAAATCAATTTGCTATTGTGAGTAGGCTTATGAGCTTGCGCCAGCAGCAGATCGCGGTATTTTTGGCCACCGTGATCATCATTTTCGGTCTTTTCGGCGGCGGTTTCTGGATCATCACCGAACGGCTCACCGCGGAAGCCACCGTGCAGACCTCGCTGGTTCTCGCACGCCAAGTCGAGATCGCCCTGGCTGACAGCTTGCAGCAGCGGGCTTTAGCGGCGCAGTCGCAGCCGGCCAGTGTCAGTTCCGGCTCCTTTTGGGATTTTCTCGGCCGATTGTTTCCCGGAAATCCACAGAACAAAAGAAAAAAGCCACCGCCCAAAGCGCCGCGCAGTTCGGAAATTCGCGGGCTCATGCGGGCCTTCATGGACCGGAGTTCCGAGATCGAGGCGATGTGGGTGTTAAACTCGGAGGGCAGGGTTTTATACTCTTCGCGGAGCGGCGAGGAAGGTAAAACTCTCGGCGATGCGGAGATGCAGGACAATCTCCGCCGGGGATCTACGACTATATTGTCGCGCAAGGAGGGAGAATACTCCTACTATGATGTTCTCGTGCCGCTGCAAATGCCCAAAGGCGTTCAGGGGCCGGGAGGCCTTCGCCTCTGGATCAACCCGGCAAGCTTGACGGACCTGCTTGCGGGGATTGAGCAAGAGGTAACCATTCTGTTGGTCGTCGCCGGGATCGTGGCTTTGGGGAGCGCCTTTCTGACCACGGCGCTCTACACGCGCCGGTTCCGGATTATCGGCGAGGCTTTGCGCCAGGCAGAAGCCGGAACCTATCAGGCGCGTCCGAGTTACCGCAGCCGGGATGAGGTCGGAGCGAGCCTGGATCTGATCGACCGCTTGGTGATGAAGCAGCGCGGCGCCAGCGCTAATATCGGTCCGCTGCAGCGCATGTCAGTCGCCGCGCGCACCCTCGCACATGAGGTAAAAAATCCTCTCAATGCCATGGTGATCCACCTTGAACTGTTGAAGAATGCGGCGCGCAAGAGAGATTCTCTCGATGTTCCGCAGCAATCCGTGGAGACATTAGAGGCCAGCATCCGCCAGCTCAATCATCTGGTAAAAGACTTTAGCGATTACGCGGCGCCCGTAACGATGGAGAAAAAACCTGTCGATCTATCTGTGATTCTCGACGAAAGCCTCGACGCCGTGAGAGGTCAGTGCTCAGCGCAGAAGGTCGCCTTGGAGGTTGAAACCCCGCCGGCTCCATGGCCCCTCGAGGGTGACGCGACGCGACTGAGGCAGGCTTTTGATAACTTGCTACGCAACGCTTTGGAGGCCCAGCCCGACGGGGGTCTGATTAAAATCACCGGCCGCAGGAACGGCGCCCATATCGCGCTTGAGTTCGCTGACGGCGGGCCGGGCATTCCCCCCGACCGGCGCGACTCTCTTTTTGAGTTCGGTCACAGTACAAAAAAGGGAGGAAGTGGTATAGGTCTGGCGCTGAGTCAACTGATCATGGAAGCGCACGGGGGCTCGTTGCAGTATCACAATGGGAGCGGAGCTGCCCGCGGCGCCACGTTTCGCATCACGCTGCCTTTGGTGGAGCAGAGAAAGTTATGACGCGACCCCGGTTTCGTATTTTTGTGGTTGATGACGATCAGGCGACGCGGGATGGTCTCGCGTCCTTAGTGCAGAGCTGGGGCTATGTCACGACGGCCTTCCACGGCGGCAAGGCCGCGCTTGAGGCTTGTGAAAAGGAAATGCCGCACGCCATAGTCACCGATTTAATGATGCCCGGCATGACCGGAATCGAGCTTGTGGAGGCTCTCGGCGAGCGCGCGCAGCAGATGGCGGTGATTATACTCACGGGCCAGGCGTCGATTGACACGGCGGTACAAGCCATCAAGCTCGGCGCCTATGATTACCTGACAAAGCCTCTGGATCCGACCCGTTTACAAGCCGTGCTTGAAAAGGGGCTCAAGCAGGTGGAGTTCGCGCGCGAGGCAGACGCTCTGCGGCAGAGATTGGAGTCCCCGCTCGGCTCGTATGGGAGACTCATTGGCAAGTCACCGCCGATGCGCCAGCTCTATCAACGCCTGGGCCAGGTTGCTGCTACCGATGCTGCGGTCCTGGTCAGTGGTGAAAGCGGCACCGGTAAGGAACTCGTGGCCCATACCCTGCATGACCTTTCGCCGCGGCGCGACGGGCCTTTTATTGCCCTCAACTGCGCGGCTGTTCCCGCCACTTTGATGGAGAGCGAAATTTTTGGTCACGAGAGGGGAGCTTTTACTCACGCCTTGGAGAGGCGATTGGGATGTTTCGAGCAAGCTGACGACGGCAGTTTGTTTCTCGATGAAATCACCGAGATGAGTAGCGAAGTGCAAGCGAAGTTCCTGCGCGTGTTGGAGGAAAGTAAGGTCCGGCGCGTCGGTGGCACGGCAGAGATCCCCGTGTCGGTGCGCGTGGTTGCCGCAACGAACCGCGCCCCGGCAGCCGCCGTCAAAGAAGGAAAGTTGCGCCAGGATCTCTACTACCGCCTCGGCGTGTTTCATCTGGAATTGCCGCCGTTGCGTGAACGGACCGACGATATCACGCTGCTGGCGCGTTTCTTTCTCGAGAAATGCTCCGAAAAATATAAAAAGCCCGTGTTGCCATGGGATCCCGACTTTGAGCCTGCGCTCCAATCCCATTCTTGGCCCGGGAACGTGCGCGAGCTGCGCAACGCGATGGAACGATTGGCCGTGCTTGCGAACGGTCCGGTCTTGACCGCCAAGGACTTCGAGCAATTCTGTCTTAGTCCCGGGAGCGACGAACAAGAATCCGCCGTCATAGGATTATCGTTAGCTGAGGCGGAACGCCAAGCTATAGAGAGAGCGTTGGCGGCAAGCGGGGGAAAGAAAACCCAGGCGGCTCGTTTACTCGGAATTACAACCAAGACCTTGAATGCCAAGCTCGCGCTTTATCGCAGTGAAAAAGGCGAGTAAATTTTTCTCCTGCCTTACCTTTTTCCCGGTCCGAAAACCGGCGCGGAAGCCACAACCCCCTGAAATCACGTGCATTTTGCTCGTGGCATGGCACTTGCTCAATAGCCTTAGTGGGTCCTTGAGGGCCGGTTGATTAATAGGAGGTCAAGCATGATTCGGGAAAGTAAGTCCAGACTGATAAAGCTCACGGTCGCCGTGCTAGCGACAGGCGCCATATATTTTACGGGAGCAATTCAGGCTCAGGCGCATGACTGGAGCAGGCCGAGCGTGCGTGAGGCCCATCGCTATCCACTCAGGGATAGTCGTGATGGGTGGCGCGACCATTATTATCGGCGGCATTATGGACCCCCGCCATGGGCGGCCAGATGGTAC
>JBOHVR010000552.1:0-3191 GCA_050735755.1 Binatia bacterium | reverse complement strand
CGATCACGTCGACGTGCGGAAAGTAGTTTTTTTCTGCATCCCGTACTAGATGCGGCGGCTCTCTCCCATCCCGAAATCCGTTGACTGCGTTGATGAGATACTTGCGGATCGCGATGACCGCTTTGTCGCTCACGCCTAAGTGCTCCCGACTCCGATCAAAGATCGGCCCCATCGACTCGGTCGCGCAGGCGTCCTCGTTGAGAAAGTCTTCGATGCCGGTAAAGTCGTCGGTCTTTTGAATCCGGCGATCCTGCAGGTAGTGATTTCTCGCATTGCGGATCCTGCGATAGTCCGGGTCGATCTGCTTGCGTCGGTGCACTTCTTCTTCGCGCACCGGTCGGTTTCTCTTAAAACCGAAATCGTAGCGCCACGTCTCTTTGTCGCTGGCAGGAACGTAGATATGGACCTCATAGCCTTCGCGGGCTCTATTCCCAGCGGGAACACAGCCCAGGAGCGGCATCACAAAGCTGGAGACGCGCACATACTGCTTCTCCGGCCCCGCGCTGCGAATCGCAACCATTCTCACGCCGAAGTCCGTATCTTCGGTTTCGTAAACGGGAGGCGTGTTCCGCAACACATCATTGATCCGAAGGTCGCGGTGCAGAAACGACAGATGGGAGGAGTCGCACTCGCCCTCCAGCCCCTGCAGATAATTGCACTCCAAGAGAGCCTTGGTCACATACGTCTGATTCGGCGGCAGCTGCGTCCACTCATAGTTCGGAAACAATGGCATTTCTTGCGGCGGCCCCAAGTAGGCAAACACCATCCCCGCCACCTCCACTGTCGGATAACTCTTGTGCTTGAGCTTGCCCTTAAATTCACTGCCCGCCGGCTCCGCCGGGGTGTCCAGCACGTTCCCTTGCACGTCGTACTTCCAACCGTGATAGATGCACCGAAGCCCGCACTCTTCGTTGCGCCCGTAAAACAGCGAAGTCCCCCGGTGCGAGCAGTGCTCTTCCAAAAGACCGATTTTGCCCCGGGTGTCCCGAAACGCGACCAGCTCTTCTCCCAAGAGCCGGACCTGAGCGGGAGGGCAATCGGGCGCGGGGATTTCCTCGGACAGAAGCGCGGGGATCCAGTAACGCCGGATCAGCTCGCCCATCGGCGTGCCCGGCCCCGTGCGCGTCAACAGCTCATTGTGCTCGCGCGACAGCATAAGTAATCACCTCAGCGCGCTCGTGAACGTGACCCTCCCTTTTTCTCCTAGCACGGGTCGGGGCGAGGAGTAGAACCACTGAACTCTTAGATTGTTCAACAGACTCACAAATTTAAACTGTTCAATCAGCGGCTCAAACCCGGGATTTCGCGAAAACCCAACCGTCCGTGTCAGCACGGCAGGCACTTCCTAGAGGTTCATGCTGTCAGGGAAGAAAAGATCTTCCAGCGCCGGCGCATGCTCGAGCAAGCCTTGCTGAACCTGATAGTGGAGCAAGGCTTCGAGAGATTTGCGCGCGGATCTGTCGAGTGAATATGCATAGGGGTCATAATCAATAGTTGCGCTCAGCCACCGGACCTCTGCTTGGTCTTGTTCGTTCATGTACTTTTCAGCCAGCCCTCTGGCTTGACGGAAGGCAGACATCAAGCTCTCGATGATCCAGGGCTGGGCCGAAGCCAGCTTTTCGCGCAGCACCAGGGTGTGAATGACAGGAATCACCTCAGTGCGCCGGAAATAGTTTGCCTCCTCCCGGCGATAGTCAACGAGAAGGCGCCGGAGCGCGGGGTTTTTCCCGAGGCTTGAATAAGGATCCAATGCGGCGTCGATTGCGCCAGTTTCCACGAGCTCGATGGCGTGCTCTCTTGTGCGCGGCGGAGAGATGAATTTTACGCTGCCTGGGGGCGGCCGGCGCGCTTCCTCGCCCACGTCGGGCTCGGCTACGTACCATTCCATGGTTTCCGGCGGAACACCGTACTCGTTTTGGAGCAAACCTCGCACCCATACCGCAGTCGTGGAATTATAACGATGGGTGGTTACCCGCTTGCCTCTTAGTTCGGACGGAGCTGCGAGGTTTGAATCAGCAGCGCAAAACATACAGCGATGGCGAAACTGGCGCGCAAGAAAAACCGGCAGCGCCCGGAGCGTGACTCCTCTCATTCGCGCCAGGATCAACGACGACGTCGAGCATTCGCCGCCGTCGATTTTGCCCTGCAGTATGGCGCGGTGACGCGCGCCGGTATTGTCCAGGCCTTCGCCGAACTGACTTGCGCATTGGAGTTCAACGCCGTTCGGTTTGACGGTGCCATCAAACAGCGCGCGCGTGCGGGGGTTCAGTGACAGCCCCAGAGTTACAGCTAGGGGTTTGGGCATTCATTCTCCGGGCGGGGTCAGATTGTCTATTTAACGATTTCGCCGACTAATTTTCGGATTGGTGTTCTATCCCATACCTCGGGTCCCCATAGCCTTATGTATTTGACGCCCTTCTGCCGTTGCGCCCACGCAGGGAGACCCTCTTTGGGAATATCCTCCCGAAGGGAGTTCCGCCCCGGCTCGGTTGCTTGGGCCTTTTGTATTTCCATTTGCCCCGCGCGCGATAAAAACCAGTTGATCAGCACTTTCGCCGCGTTCGGATGAGGGGCCTTGTTCATAAGCGAAATCATGGTCCCTCCGGCCTCGAGACCGACGCCGTCTTTTTTGAGCGCATGAGCATCCAGCATCTCCACAGGCAAGCCCTGATTTTTTGCCACATCTACGTCCTCGGCCTTGGCCGTAATTGCCAGCGGATACTGTCCGGAAGCCAGCCAATTGGTTTGTAGGTGCTCATCGCGAATCAGGGTAACCGAGCCGCTCAGAAGAAGTCGCTTTATGTATTCCGGGCCGAGAGTAGGACTATGGTAAAGAAAGAGCAACGGACTGCCCCCTCCCGGCTCACGCGGGTCCTTTATCGTGATCTTTCCCTTCCACTTGGGGTCCAGGATGTCCAAGAAGCTTGTGAGTCCCTTCGGGTCCACTGCTTTGGTGTTGTATCCCACCAATCGCAAGGGAAACGCGGCGTAAGCCAAAGTGTACTTGTTATCGCTGTCGTTGTAATGGTGCTTTCCCTCGAACCACTTGGATGGATCTTTCACCTCGGGAAGAATGAAAGCCGACGCGATAGGGTCCAAAGCTTTAGCCTTAAGCAGCGTCGTAGAAGTGCCGCCGCCGAGCCTTGCCAAATCCGCGAGAAACTTGTCGGCCCTTCGCTCTGCCATAATCC
>JBOHVR010000551.1:0-3719 GCA_050735755.1 Binatia bacterium | reverse complement strand
CACTGAGCCCGCCGTTCGCTCTTCGAAAAAACTCAGGGCAAACGGCAGAATCGGAAAGGTAAGCGAACCGAACTCAGATGTCTCCGAGACGCCCTCTGAGCCCAAATTCCTGAAGAACCCCATTTTTCGGTTTTTCCTTTTCTAATTTTGCCTTCCCTAACTCGGTCGTCCAATGCCTAATTTTCTCATCCGTGACTGAAGCGTTGTCCGCTTCAACCCGAGACGAGATGCCGCGCCCGCAGGCCCGCCAATGATCCAATGGGTTTCCCCGAGAGCACGCAGGATGTGCTCCCTCTCAGCCTGCTCTAACGTCGAGAGCATTCCTGCGGTTCTGCTGGGAATATGACCAGGGATCAGTCGGGTCCTTTGCTTGAACTCGCCCAGAGGGATCTCGAGTTCGGGGCCCCGGGAAAGGATGATCGCGCGCTCCACAAGATTTTCGAGTTCGCGCACATTACCCGGCCAGTGGTATTCCGTCAGGGCGGTCATCGCTTTAATGGGAATCGTATCAATCGGCTTTTTCATGCGCTGCGCGTATTTCTGCGCGAAGTAACGCACAAGGACAGGTATGTCCTCTCTGCGCTCCCGCAGAGGCGGAATCACGATCGGAAAGACGTTGAGCCGGTAATATAAATCAAGACGAAATTGATTGTCCGCAGCCTTTTGCGCCAGATCTGCGTTGGTGGCGGCGACCATGCGCGCATCGACGCGAATCGTTTTCGCGCTTCCCAGCCGCTCAAACTCTTGTTCCTGGAGAACGCGCAGGAGCTTGGGCTGAAGCTCGACGGGGATATCGCCCACCTCGTCGAGAAAGATCGTGCCGCGGTGCGCAAGTTCGAAGCGACCAACGCGTTGCCCAATGGCGCCCGTAAACGCGCCCTTCTCGTGACCGAACAGCTCGCTTTCGAGCAATCCTGTCGGGATGGCGGCGCAGTTGACCTTGACCATCGTGTGCTCGCGCCGCGCGCTGAGGTTATGAATCGCGCGCGCGATCAATTCCTTGCCGGTTCCGGTTTCTCCCTGAATGAGAATCGTCGAGTCCGTCGGCGCCACCGTCTGCAACTGCTCGAGGATGCGCTTCAAGGCGGGGCTTTCGCCGATAATCTCTTCGAAGTTATATTCGGTGCGGATCTCATCCTGGAGATAGAGCTTTTCCTCGCTGAGCTTGTTCGCCCGGTCCACAACCTGGCGAAACGCGAGCGAATTTTCTACCGCAATCGCTATCTGATTGGCGACATGTTGAAGCAATTCGGCGTCCTGTTCAGGGAAGTGCTCCGCCTGCAGGCTTGCCACCACCAGTGTGCCAAGCGGCCGGCCATGAGCAATCAGAGGCAGGCAAACTCCCGACTTCAGCCCTTCGTCAAGGATGCGCCGGGCGATATCAGAACCGAACTGCTCGACATCACGGCGCGTAATGAAGACCGGTTGACCCGAAGTCAAAGCGCGGCCGGTCGGCGTGCCCTCCACCGGCACCGAGAGACCTTCTTGTAGCAGCCCCTTGCTAATGGGGAAATCGAGCGCGTGAATGTGCAGCCGCTTGGTTTCACGATCGTAGAGCGAGAGGCTGGCATATTCATGCGGGACCAACCGTCGCAGCGATGTGGACACCGCGTTGAGCAGCTCGCGCAAATCGAGCATCGAGACCACCGCGTTGTTGACTTCCAACACGAGGCTCAAACGGTCGCGTTCCTGCTTGAGCTGCCGCTGAACCGACTCCGCCTGCTCGAAGTTAAGGGCATTATCTACCGCAACCGCGACTTGCCGAGCCACCTGCTGCAGGAAAATCACATCGAGCTCTGAGTAAACGCCTTCCATAGTGCTGCCAAAGGCCAAAGCGCCCAGCTTTCTCAATGCCGTCGTAACAGGAACGACACAAAGGGATTGGATGCCCCGCTCGTGGAGCCACCTGCATAGCTCCGGAAAGCGACTTTCCCCACCAAGATGAGAGACGACCCACGGTTCCTGCGTCTGCCACACCCACCCTCCCGGCGTCTCCATTGGACATTCCCCAGGAGGACAGGAGTAAGCGGGATCCGGAGTCTCCAGAACGTGAGACTTCATGACCTTACGCGCAGGCTCGTACAGAATTAGATTCATGAAATCGAACTGCACGACGGGGTGCAGCCGTGGCGCAAGATCATGAAAAAGCTCCTCGAGGTCTCGCTGCGAAGCGATCGCCTCCGAAATTTCAAGCAAGGCTTGGTACTGGCTGTGCAACAGCCCCGGCTCTTGTTGCAGAACTGCTTGTTTGCTCATGGGATTAACAATATCTGCCGATTGAACGGCCTTCAAGCATCGGGACTGGCTCTCTTGGGCTCCGTTGGATTTAAGCTCCGGGCTGCCCGCTCTGCACGCTCCCCCTTAATTAATTTAAAATGAATTTACTAACATCGGGAGACGATGTGAATAACTTACTGAAAAGTGCTTTGGTCACCAGAAAGTTACTTGATCCTGCTCAAATCCCGGTGGCGAGTCGACGGCGAGTGCGCCTGGCTGAGCCGATAAAGAAGCTCGCTACGGATCCTTTGGATTCCTCATCCGCCCCGGCCTCAAGCCCGTAGCCCGGATCAAAGCTTTCACTGATTTTCTTTTAAGGGGCGGGGCTTCCGCGCCGGTCAGGAGTAAGTACCGGAAGGCATGATCAAAAATACCTTAGATACCTCGTCTTGAGTCCTTGTCTTCTTCCGGCTTGGCTTGGCGGCAACTATCAGGAAACCGCGCAATGGACATAAAATCCCTTCCCGCGGGCAGCCCGACGGCCGCCAGCACCTCGCGCTGGCGATCAAAGCGACTCCTGAACTTCCGCGCGCGCCGGTACGCGTTCAGAGCAAAATTACCGAGACAAGGATAGCTGAGACAAGGCAACGGATAGTCGGTCCCAAAAATCAAGCGATCGAAGAGTTCGGGATGGCGCTTGAGTTCGAACAAAGCCCGAACCCGGTTAGGCAACGTAAGCGCCGACGTGTCCATAAAGAAGTTCGGATAACGCCGCGCGAGTTCCAGCGCAGTCTGCAAATACACTCCCGAAAACAATCTTCCCGAGCTGCAGCCGTGGGCGGCGACTACGGTAACTCCCTCCTCCAACGCCGGAATCAACCTGGTCGGCTCTCCGAGAGATTGATCGGCCGCGGAGAGACTGAATTCATAACCCACATGGCTCAAAAGGGGAAGACCCAAACGCGCCATGCGCTTATAAAAGGAAATACAGTCTTTGCCGCCCGGATCGAATCCCTGAACGTTCGGCAGAACCTTCACCAATACTGCCCCTCGGGCGGCGCATCTTTCCAGCTCCTCGACTGCGTCCCTCCGCCGCGGATTAATAGAAACTCCGGCAAGAAACTTGGGGTTGGCGGCCGTCACGGCAAAAAGGTAATCGTTGGAAACCAGGAATTCCGTGCGGATCTCATCCAGCGTTCCGAAATTGTCGTAGGCCCCGTCGAGAGCAAGAAGAACCGCGCGGTCAACGGTCATTGATCTTGACAATTCGCGCTCCAGGCGTTGCAGGTAAGCCTGATTGGCCGTTTCGGGAGAATCCAGGCTCAGCCCCTGGCTGAAAACAATGGCGCGAAATAAAAGGCTGCGGCGCATTTTGGCTGACAGACGGCAGCCGTTTTCCGCGGTGGGCAGAGCGGCGAGGTGGACGTGCACGTCGGTCATATCATTAGAATACTCGCTGCGGGAACCCGTCAGTCTTTCCCTCCCGCAGCGCGGTATGTTAC
>JBOHVR010000550.1:0-5501 GCA_050735755.1 Binatia bacterium | reverse complement strand
ATGTAGTCTTGGCTGTTGGGCCAAGTCGAGGTGGATAAAGGAAAATTCGTTGCCCACAGAATATTTTCGCTGCCGATGAAATGCCGGGTTTGGAGCGAGCCGCGATCATACCAGCCGACGAGATAGCACTGGCGTTGGAATAGCTGTCCCGGCGTTAGATCATACCCCTCGAGGTGAAGGCGATCTCCTTTGGCCTGAAAATCCGTGTACTCGAGGAGATAGGCGCCCCAGCCGAGCGCGCTCTCCCCGAACACGATTTTCAAATTCGGATAACGCATGAGCACGCGCGAGACCAACAAGTTGACGACGACCGACACCGTGCTGACGGGTTGCGTGATAGCCTGAAAAGCGCTGGCGATTTCCTCCGAGTAGCCCGCATAGGGTTGAATCTGGATAGCCTGGGACGCGCCCGCGTGAAAGCATACCGGCACTCCGAGATCCTGACAGGTGGCCCAGACGGGATCGTATACGGATTCGTTGATGTGAGGCACATCGCGCAGCTCCATAGGAACCGCAGGGTAGATGACGCCGCGGTGGCCCTTGGCTACGGCGCGCTTGATCTCAGCGACCGTTGCCTCGGCGGGGAAAATCGGCACGATGCATTGAGGGATAAAGCGCGGGCTGGCGCTTGCCCACTCTTCAATGAGCCAGTCATTGTACGCCTGAACGCAGGCGAGCTCGAATTCCGCGTCGGTAATCCGGCCGAAAGTCTCGCCGGCGACACCAGCGATACTGGGATAAAGCACGGAATAATCGACGCCGTCCGCATCCATCGCCTTGAGGCGCTCTTTGGGGTCATAGGCGGCTTTAGGAATTTCGTCCCAGTGAATCGGCTCCCGGGAGCGATCCGCCATCAACGCGCCTGCCCGGGCGACGCCGCGCAGGTGCAATTTCCGCCCATCGACGACCCAACTCTCCGTTCCGTCTTCCAGCCGCCTGAGCTGAGGAATCCTGTCCCCCCACTTCGTCCTTGACAGCCGCCTCGTCCAGACCTCGCGATGTTCCTGGACATGATCATCGGCACTGATAAAAACTATGTTGCTGGCCATGTCGTTTAGAGTGCTAAGAGGGTTGGTACAGCCGCATGGCGTTCTCGTAGAGAAGCTTTTTGCGTTCGTCCTCGCCGACACTGAGCCCGTCTAGCGACCACTCCACGAACTTCCAGGATTTCGGATACGTGGAAGCGATATGAGGGTAGTCGGATTCCCACATGATTTTGTCGATCCCGATCTGATGGCGCAGCTCCATCCCGGCCTTCTCATACCAGAAGTCAACCCAGATCTGGCGCCGGAACAGCTCGCTGGGCCGCGTGAGAATACCCGACGTCCAGAGATGCCTGCGTTCCCACTCGTGATCACAGGCCTCCAGGACATAGTTAACCCATCCCAAACCCGTTTCGGCACATACCCAATTGAGCCGCGGGTATTTGTCGAGCAGACCGGAGAGAATCAGATTCGGAATCAACTGCGCCGGAGTGGCGCAGAGCCGCGAGGTTGAAACGGTATGAAACTGATTCCGGCTAAAGCCTTTCCAGCGCGGCAACGCCAGATGGCTCGCCAATCCGGCAGAACCGTGCCAGTGAATCGGAACACCCAAGTCCTGGCAAGCAGCCCAGAGCGGTTCCCAGAAGGGATCATTGAAATGCCGGAGCCCTTTCTTCGTCGTTGCCGGCTCAGCCAGCATGATGACGCCTCGATGTCCCTTCTTTACGGCGCGCTCGACTTCGGCGACGACGACTTTGATCTCGCTGAAGTAGGGAATGATCGCCAGCGGAATGTAACGATCGCTGATCTCGCGCCACTCCGCGATGGCATCGTTGTAAGCCTGGACGCAGGTAAGCTCGTACTCCGCATCGGCCTGCAGAAACGCGAAGCTGCTGACCGGATTATTGGGGTAAAGAACTTCGCCGTCCACGCCGTCTTCGTCCAAAGCTTTCGCCCGCTCCAGCGGATCGTAGACTTTAAGCGGGACCTCCTCCCAGCGCTGGGGATAATAGCCGCGCTCCACGCCGCCTTCCATAGCGGCCGGACAGTTGCAGATGTTGTCGCCTGCGACTTTGCCATTGACCATCCATCGGTGGACCGGATGAGCAAACTTTTCTTCTTTTACCTCCACAACTTGCGGGATCCGGTCGCCCCATTTCGCCTTGGACAGCCGCCGGGTGAAGGCGTCTTTGTCGAGCTGCCCATGGGAGTCACAGCTAATCAGTCCGTGCCGAATTTGCATTCTGCCTGCTCCTGCGAGATCTTCTTCTAACCTTGTCGGCTGAGCCTTCTCTCGAACCGCCGGCGAAAATTTTTCATTAGCACTTGCTGCTTAATTTGCGTAGAGGTTGTCGATGAATCCCGAGTTATCCAGCGTGCGCAGATAATGCAGATCCCAGAGCGCGAGCGCGCTGATCTCTTTGGCTTCGGGAGACTTAATGCAGCCCAGCTCGTAAGCGTTAATTATCCCCTGAGGGTCCGGATAAGGCTTTCTCGGCATGCGCTCCAGCGTCCGATACTGGTAGGATTCACCTGTTTTCTGATTGAGCTTTTCCAGAATCTTCTCAGTCTTTTCGCGCTGGGTCTTGGTAAAGTGGATACCGAGAACCATGGCTCTGACCAGACGATCACCGAGTTCCTTCTTCTTGTCCAAGACCGTATAGGAAGTGGTCAACGTGGGACCATTGATCATCGGAAGCGGCCCCAGAGGCAAAACGTGAAAGCCCAACTCCTTATAGCGCTCGCCGCCGCCCCCAATGAAGCGGGCATCGGCTTTCCCCGACTTTAGCGCTTCAAACTGCGCCTCGGAGTCTTCGTGTTCAACCCAATGGACCTCGTTGATGCCAATTCCCGCCCGGATGAGATACATCATGTGATTGCCGCGACCGTGATGAAAACCACCGTCTCTGCCTTCCATGGGGGTATCCGTAATGCGGATGCCGCGTAGATCCTGAATTGAGCTTATAGGCTCCTTCGAGGCCACACTCGCATTCTGACCGTTCACGGGCGATGCGATACTGACAATCGGTTTCCCTCGGGCCACCAATGCATAGGGCGTAAGGTGATCCCCGGAGATAAAGTCAATATCGCCTTTAAAAAGGGCGGCCTCCGCGTCTGGCGGCATTGCACAATATTCAAAATTTGCCAGCTCCAGGCCGACTTTTTCCCAGATGCCGGCCTCTTGCAGTACCTCCCAGATGGGCAAATGGCTGCCCGATCTATAAACACCTCGAATCTTTGTTTTGCGTTGTGCCATCGGTCCTCCCTTATGCTGCCTGCGCCTTTGCTGTGCAGAAGGGGTGTTTGCCTCCCATCCTGCAGGTTACTCCCTCTTTGGCGAGGGCCGCCTCGTAATCGCGATGGATCGCGGGATCCTCCTCCTCGTACTCGATTTGGTCGCCGCCCTCTTTAACACTCTTATAGACGTATTGTTTGCCTCCGGCCTTCGGTTTGTCGCTGCCCCAGCCTATCGCGAGAAACAGCACCGGGTCTTTGCCCGTGTTGAAGTGCTGATGAAACCACATCTCGGGCGGAACAAACACACTGCCCGGCTCCCAGTCGATGGTTTCGATTTCCTTGCCTTCCTGCCACATCAGGGAATATCCGTAGCCTTTCAAAATCACGACGTGAATTCCCGGTCCATGACGGTGTGCTTTCTTGTAAGTGCCGACCGGCCAAAACGAGCTGTGCGATTTCATGGTGCCGTTGACGAGCCCGAATCCCAAGGACTTGACTCCGATGCCCCGGCCGCCTTCGTTCATCTGGCAGGCCATCACGTCGGCCACGAAGTTGGTTTGCCATCTGCGCGTCTCGGCCTTGCGTTCGGCCTCCTTGAAATAACCCTCTTCAGCGTTGAAGCGGTCTTTGAAAACAAACGGGTTTTCAAAAACAAACTCGTAATTGTCGAAAGAATCGATAATGCGCGGAGCGCTGGTCATCGAGACATAACGGGCCGGCTCGCTGCCGGAGACGTTGAAGTGCTGATGCCAGGCGTTCATCGGTACCGCAAAGTAACTTCCCGTGTGCCATTCGAAGCTTTGCTTTTTGGACTCGTCGAGCCACACCGAGGTCGCTCCCTGTCCCTTGAGGATGTAAATGGTCTCTTCGAACAGATGCTTGTGGGGCTTGAGGGACTTTCCCGCAGGGATTTCGGTAACGTGAGCATCGTTGAAACCCCCTGTTCCCTCGAGGTTGATGACGGCTCCCAGCCCCTCACCGCTGGACTTCCAGGGGGCCAGCTCCATCTTCAACAGGTTCTTGACAAAATAACCGCGCACCGTTGGCAAGCCTTCCGCCTGCTTCCACCTTTCGTAAGGAGATTTGTAGGCTTCCGCTTCTTTGACCATGTCTCTTTCGGCTCGCACCATCGTTGTATCTGCCTTGGCCATGGGGTCCTCCCTTTGTTTTATTTCAGTTGGAACAATTCTCTTTAAGCCGCCGCGGCCTCTTCGCGGTAAAGGCCGAGCGCGACCGCCGCGGGGCGGTCGGTAATCGAAAACAGTATCGCGTCCTCACTCTGGCGGTTTTCGTGATTGTGCCAAAACCACGGCGGCACAAGAAAGATGTCGCCCTGGTTCCACTCGAATGTTTCGCCGCCGATCACGGTCGCCCCGGAGCCACGAAACGCGTGATAGACGGTCGTGGTGGTGTGGCGATGGGAGCAGGTTCTCTCTTTCGGCCTTAGTAATTGGATTTCGCAAGAGAACGTCGCCAGGGTGGGGCCGCCGGTAAACGGATTCGTGTATTCCAGGAGAATGCCGTCAAACGGATCGCCTTGACTTTCCTTCAACGCGGAGAGTGTCGCCGAGGTCTCTTGCCATTGGTAGCGAAACGGCGGGGTTTGATGCGGTGTTTTTATCCAAGCCGGCCGCGCGCGCCCCAGGATCTTCGCAGAATAACCCTCGGGTTTTTCTACCGGTTGCTGATCCTGCTTGTAGTTTTCCTGGATCATCGCGCCCAAATGGCTGACCAGACGCACATCGAGGCCATCGAGCCAGACAATCGGCTCGGAGGAAGCGTTGTAATGATCGTGCCATGTCCAGTTGGGCGTCGTAATCAGATCGCCTTCTTCCATCGGAAAGCGTTCGCCTTCTACGATCGTAAATCCTTTCGGGGATCCCTTGAGGACGTAGCGAATCGCGCCGGCGACATGCCGGTGAGCCTTGGCAACTTCGCCCGGCTTTACGAGTTGGATTGAAAGGTGAATGGTATTGGTCATTCTACCATCGAGAGCGGGATTGCGCAGTTGGACCGTTCTTCGCGCCGTCTTGTCCATGGGAATCAGTTCTGCAGCCGCCTGAAGTCCTTCCCAAATATCCGGCCATTTCCAAAGATGGGGTTTGGGCGCCGGCAGCGGCGCATGCGCTTCCCAATGTCCGCCCAGGCTTCTTTCGGCAAGCCATCGATTTAGCGAGTTCATATCGGCGATTTCTGTGACTGCCATGGGCTTCTCCTTCTGCGATTCCATAGGTGCCTTATCTTAACCGTCCTAATGAGTCAACATTTCGCCCAAATTAA
>JBOHVR010000549.1:0-2686 GCA_050735755.1 Binatia bacterium | reverse complement strand
CTTCTGTGGTTGCTCGACCCGCTTTGGCGCGACACCCAACCATAATGTCTGCCCGGTGTGCTGCGGGTTCCCCGGCGTGCTGCCGGTGCTGAATCGCGAAGTCGTGCACTTTGCCATTCGCGCGGGTCTGGCGACAAATTGCAAAATCGCGCCCTACAGCCGGTGGGCGCGCAAAAATTATTTTTATCCTGACCTCCCCAAAGGCTATCAGATTAGCCAGTATGAGCTGCCTCTTTGCACCGGCGGATACCTTGAAATCGAGACCGGAGAAGGGAGAAAAAAAGTCCGTCTTACCCGGATTCACATGGAGGAAGACGCCGGCAAGAACATTCACGATGCCGGCAAGGACTTTAGTCTTGTGGATCTCAATCGCGCGGGAGTCCCGCTGCTCGAGATCGTCAGCGAGCCCGACATGCGCAGCGCCCGGGAGGCCGTCCGCTATCTGAGGACGTTGCGGGCGATCTTACAATATCTCGAAATCTGCGACGGCAACATGGAAGAAGGCAGTTTTCGTTGCGACGCCAACGTTTCGATCAGACCGCGAGGGAGTGAAACCCTTGGAGTCAAGGTCGAAATCAAAAACATGAACTCCTTTAAGGCGGTCGAGAAAGCCGTGGAATATGAAATCCAGCGCCAAATCAAGGCTCTCGTGGACGGAGGCAAGCTGGCGCAGGAAACCCGCCTGTGGGACGCCGACCGCGAAGTGACACGCGCCATGCGCAGCAAGGAATCCGCGCACGACTATCGCTACTTTCCCGATCCTGATCTTTTGCCTCTCGTTATTGAAGACGCCTGGATCGATGAAATCGCCGCGGAGCTGCCCGAACTTCCGAACGCGCGCAAAGAGCGTTTTATCGTCGATTACGAGCTTCCTGTCTACGACGCCGAGCTTCTCACCGGCCGGCGAGACGTGGCCGATTACTTCGAAGCCGCGGTTAAGGCTCATGCCAATGCCAAAGCGCTCAGCAACTGGATCATGGGAGATCTCTTCCGCGTCATCAAGGAAAGAAAACTGGACGAGAAGGTGCGCATCAGTGCTTGGCCGATCCCGCCGAAGCATCTAGCCGAGATGGTGCGGCTGGTTGATGAGGGCAAGATCAGCGGCAAGATCGCGAAGAGTGTCTTCGAAGAGACGCTGGCGCGAGGCGAGGCTCCCGCCAAGATTGTGCGGGAAAAGGGTCTCGAACAGGTCAGTGACACCGCAAGCATCGAAACGGCGATCGAACAGGTGCTGGGATCTCATGCCAAGCAGATTGCCGAGTACCGCTCCGGAAACGACAAGGTCTTTGGCTTCCTGGTCGGCCAGGTGATGAAAGCGACCCGCGGCAAGGCAAATCCGCGGCTGGTCAATGAGGCGCTGAGAAAGAAGCTCAACACTCAATGATCCGAACCTGCTCCTCGGTTGCAGTCAAGGACAACTATAAGATTTCCCTCGACGAACCGCCCCCGGCCAGCGCCGGACGAAGCTAACTAACCGTGATGTGCATGGTTTTTGTTGAAGCGGCGAACGATTGGGCGGGCGGGACGGCTCAAAAGGATCAGACCCGGCGACGGGAAAAATCACTCCTCAACTGCGATACGCTGAGTTGATGCGGATATACTCGTGCGTGAGGTCGGAAGTCCAAACCGAGGCCGAAGCGTTTCCCTGATTCAAAACGATTCTTACGGTGAATCTCGGTCGATGCATGATCGTGGCCGCTTTTCGTTCGTTCGAGTTGCACCCGGCGCCGGCCGAGACGACCACAACATTATTGATTAAAACACGGATCTTTTCCGGATCGATCGGAACGCCGGAGTAGCCAACGGCGGCCAGGATCCGGCCGAAGTTCGGGTCGGCCCCATAGAAGGCCGTCTTGACGAGCTTGGAGTTCGCCACGACAAACGCCACCTTCTTCGCTGCTTCAATGGAGCGCGCGTTTTCCACCCGCACTTCGACAACTTTGGTCGCGCCTTCGCCGTCTTCGACCAATTTTAGGGCGAGATCCTTCATGACTTTCGCGACCGCCTGAGCAAAGATTTTCTCATCCTTGCTGCCGGCCCGCACCGCGCGATTGCCGGCCAAACCGTTCGCCAGCAGCAGAACCGTGTCATTGGTGCTGGTATCGCCATCGACCGTGACGCAATTGAAGGTCGTGCTCGCCGACGATCTCAGCGCCTGCCTTAAAGCCCGCGCCTGCACGACCGCATCGGTAAGAACATAGGCGAGCACCGTCGCCATATTCGGCGCGACCATGCCCGCGCCTTTGGCCATGCCCGCGACCATAACATTCTTGCCTCCCACATGGCAGGGGGCGGCTGAGACTTTGATGAAGCGGTCCGTCGTCAAAATAGCTTCCGCGGCGCTCTCGAACGAATCCGTCGACAGCAGCGTCACCGCTCGGTCAATGCCCCTGCGGATCCTTGCCATCGGCAACGGCACGCCGATAACGCCCGTCGAGGACGGAAAAACCCGCCGCGGATCGATGCCGAGTCTCCGCCCCGCGTGGCCACACATGGCTTCGGCATCCCGCAGCCCTCTGGCTCCGGTGCAGGCATTGGCGTTGCCGCTATTGATGACTACCGCCTGCAGTTTTCCGCCTTTGATGCGCTGCTGGCCGGCGCGGACCGGAGCGGCTTTGATCTGATTTTTGGTAAAGAGCGCGGCCGCGGTCGCGGGCCGCCCGGAAAAGATGAGAGCCAAATCTTT
>JBOHVR010000548.1:0-7405 GCA_050735755.1 Binatia bacterium | reverse complement strand
GCGTATGGTGCTCATGCTGCCCGTATAGATGAACTAGTTGGCCGCCGATCTCGGCAAGAAGAGTTAGAGGACAAATCCTCCCATTGAGATAGACACGATTTTTGCCCGCCCGGCTGATGATCCTGCGAATTACTAGCTCCTCGCCCGCTTCCACGCCCATTTCTCCGAGTTTGTTTTCAACCTCGGCCGGCAACGGAGAAAACAGCGCCTCAACGCTGGCCTCGTCCTCGGCATGACGAATCACTTCGGCGGAAACTTTATTTCCCAGGATGATCGCGAGCGCGTTGAGAATAATCGTTTTTCCGGCTCCCGTTTCCCCGGTTAGCACGTTCAGACCGGAATCAAGGTCAAGGGTCACTTCATCGATCACGGCAAAATTTCTGATTCGCAACTCGCGCAGCATAGAGAAACCGCCTATCGTTCGCCCCACTTGAGCTTGCTTCGCAGGACCTCGAAGTAGCTCCGCTTCGGCACCTTGACCAATACAACCGGTATCCCGTAATTCTGAGCCTCAACGACATCGCCGTTATTGAGCACCACTCCCTGCCGGCCATCAGGGCTCAGGAAGACCGTATCACCGGCAGAGCGCAGGGTCACGCGAATCGTCGAGTCCGCCGATACCACGATGGGGCGATTCGTTAAGGTGTGAGGGCAGATTGGCGCCAGCACAATTGCGCCCAACGTGGGATAAACGATCGGTCCCCCTGCCGCCAGAGCGTATGCTGTCGACCCCGTGGGCGTGGCAATGATAAGACCATCGGCTCTGTAGGTACAAAGATACTCCCTGCCCACGTACGTTTCCAAATCGATAATCCGCGAACGCGCGCCTTTGGTAATGACGCCGTCGTTGAGGACGCGGAATTCTTCCCGGATTCCCTCGATGCCATAGACTCTCAGCCGGAGGGTCATTCTTTTTTCGAGTGAGAAATCGCCGCGCAGGGTCTGTTCTAATAAGGACTCGAGCTCATTGATCGCAACCTCGGTAATGAATCCCAATCCGCCCAAGTTGACGCCCAAAATCGGCACCTCCCTCTCGACCAAGCCGGCGATGCTAAGCAAGGTCCCGTCGCCACCCAAAACAACAATGAGATCGGCCTGTTGTGCCATCTCGTTCTTGCTGCAAACCCGTGCCCCCTCGCGGCTAAAAGTGTCTTCAACCAGCACGTCAATGCCCCTGCGGTTGAGCCAGGCAACCACCCAGCCGACGGTTTCCTGAGCTTTCGGCTCGCCGTTCTTCGCCACCAAACCGACCACTTGAATCATGCTCACAGCGTCTCCCGATTCGAGAGATTACCACACGGCCAAAAATCTTGTCCATTGCCAAGCGCAATCGCCTGCGCGCACCAGCCGCCGCGAATGCTTGCTAACGATCCCGATGAGGCGCGGCTTTTATTGCCAGACAGAGCCAAAACGTCTATAACTCAATTTACGCTCGCTGCATGATTTCAGCCGAACAACTTATCATTCTAGTTTTTTTGGGTCTCTTTTTACTCGAATTCCTGACCGAGTTTTGTCTCAACGAGGCCAACCTTCGCTATGTCCGCAAGCGCCTGCGCGAGCAAAATATCCCCCAGTTCTTGCGCGAAAAATTTACCCCCCAAACTTTCCAAAAGTCGGTGGAGTACACGCTGGCAAAGGGGAATTTCGAACGGTGGTCGCAAATTTACGGACGGGCGCTGACGATCTTCATGCTGTTTGGCGGGGTGCTTGCTTATCTCAACCGCTTCTCTCAAAATTTGGGCGATGGCTTACCCGCCTGGACTCAGGCAATCGGCATCATTTTCTGCCTTTCGGCGAGCCTGGTCGTTTCGGCATTGAGCCTTCCACCCGATCTTTACTACACGTTTGTCCTCGAAGAGCGTTTCGGCTTTAACAAGACTTCACCCGCTCTTTACCTCAGGGACAAGCTAAAGGGGCTCGCGCTGGGGTTCGCGATTGGTGTTCCGTTTTTGTTTGTCGTTTTGTCCGTGATGCGGAGCGCCGGATCCTACTGGTGGCTCTACGCCTTCCTTTTCATCTTCGCCTTCCAGCTTTTGCTGGTGATTATTTATCCCACGCTGATCGCGCCGCTCTTTAACAAGTTCACGCCTTTAGAGGCGTGCGAGTTGCGCCAGCGGATCATGGATCTCGCCACGCGGCTGGGTTTCCAAACCAGCGGGATCTATACGATGGACGGATCGCGTCGTTCCGCTCACTCGAATGCCTATTTTACCGGCCTAGGAAGGAGCAAACGCATCGTGCTTTTCGATACCTTGGTAAAGGACGCAACGATCGATCAGGCCGTGGCCGTGCTGGCCCACGAAATCGGCCATTACAAGTTGAACCACGTGCGCAAGCGGCTCATTCTCCAAAGCGCGTTCCTGCTTGTGGGGCTGTACCTGATCAGCCTTCTGCTTGACTATGATCCCTTTTTTCATGCTTTTGATCTGGAACAGCCGTCTCATTATGGCGCTTTGGTTCTTTTTGCCTTCGTGTCCGGTCCTTTTACTTTTTATCTGAGTCCGCTGCTGAATCATGTTTCGCGCAAGCACGAATACGAGGCCGACCGTTACGCCGTGAAAGAATTAGGGAACAGTAAACCCATGAAAGAGGCGCTCATCAACCTGACGGTTACGAACTTATCGAATCTCACACCCCATCCTTGGTACTCCGCCTATCATTACTCGCATCCTGCCGTAGCCGAACGGATCCAGGCTATCCAGGGTCTCGTTCTCGAACACCAATAAAGAACACCCACTTTTCCGCCGGGGATTTTTACCGCCCTTTAGTCCAACCGGTGCCTGCGGCAATGACCCGGTCCCCGTATTTCTGCCGCAGCAGGTCGATGCCACGATACAGCCGCTCCCAGGAGAGTCGCTTCTGAAAATCAAAAAGAGACTGTTGCCAGCCCCGGGCCAAAAGCGCGCTCGCACTCACTCCGAGCAGGCGCACTTTTTTGTTCGCCGAGACGTTTTGTCTCAGGAGCTCGCGCGCAAGGGCAAGGATTTCACGATCAAAACAGGTTGGCACAGCCACGGTTCGAGAACGCGTCAGGGTCTTAAAGTCGTCGTAACGAATTTTAATGGCAATACATCGGGCATAGAGACCTTCGGCGCGCAGGCGTTCTCCCACCCCTTCAACCAATCGACACAGCACCTTCTCCATATCTTCGATCTTGCTTAATGACTCGGCGAGTGTGGTCTCGCTCCCCATGGAGTGATCACGCGCCTCTTTTCTTTTCGTCTCAAGATCGAGATAACGCCTCACGAAGTCCTGACGCTCAAGCAATGCCCCGACCGTCTGAATGCCCTGATGCAACAACGCGGCGTGCGCCTTGGGGCCAACTCCGGGAATAACAGCCACCGGCAGAGGAGCGAGGAACTGTCTTTCGGAACCATCGGGCACGTAAACCAATCCATGCGGTTTGGCCATACCGGCAGCGATCTTCGCCAGCATTCCATCGCCCGCCAGACCGCCCGAGGCGGGCAATCTCAGTTCCTTTTTAAGCCGCGTTATAATCTCGTGCGCCGTGTTCAGCGGCAGCCCCCAAAGCCTTTTTGTTCCCGTGAGATCGACGAGGCCTTCATCGATGGAGAGTTTCCGTACGATGGGAGAATAGCGCTGCAGGAGAGAAAAAACTTTGCTCGAGTACTCGCGGTAAACTTCATGTCGAGTAGGCAAGAAAATCGCCTGAGGACAGAGTTCCCGTGCACGGAAACCGGGCATGGCCGAGTGAACTCCGTATCTCCTTGCCTCATAGGAAGCTGAAGTTACAACCCCTCTTCCTCGCTTTCCCCCGACGATGACCGCCCTACCTTCCAGGCGCGGATTCAAGGCGCGCTCAACCGAAACAAAGAAAGCGTCCATATCGACATGGAGGCAACAGCGCATGGGAGGACGTTAGGCGAACATGAGGCGAAAGTCAAAGGGCGCTCTGGGAACAAAGTTACCATTGACCCGCGCGATATTTACCAGGTCTGGCCCTTGGTTATTCTTACGTTGCCGCGGTAAAAAGGAATGAGGCGGGCTGCTTAAGTGATAGGCATGCCGGCGCAATTGCGCTAATCCGCCGCCGGTCGGCCCGGTCCTTTCGGAAGCAATTGCTCCGTAACGAAATGAGTCTCAGAGACTGGTCGAGAAATCTCTTTGCTCGCTAGCGCGGAATCAATGTAACAGGCTGCCGGAGACAGACTCTTCCTGGAAGGACGACGGGTCGCTCGCGGCAAAGGTTAATTCCTCGCCGTCGTGGTCGACTCTGATCCGGTCGCCTTCCTTAAACTCGCCTTGCAGAATTTTCATGGCCAGCGGGTCTTGAATGAGTTTTTGAATCGTGCGCTTGAGCGGCCGCGCTCCATAGACCGGATCGAATCCCTTGTCCGCCAGAAAGGTCTTGGCCTTTTCGGTAACTTCGAGGCCCATTTTTCGTTCACCCAGAATCTTGGCCAGGCGGCGCGATTGAATGTCCACAATCTCTTTGATCTCGCTGCGGCTGAGATTGTTAAAGATTACGATTTCGTCAATCCGGTTGAGAAATTCCGGCTTGAAGGCTTGACGGAGGGCCTCGGTTACGCGGCTTTCCATCTCTTTTCGGTTGGTTCCCTCAAGCTCCTGGATGTATTGACTCCCCAAATTCGAAGTCATAATGATGACCGTATTTTTGAAATCAACGGTCCGTCCCTGGCCATCGGTCATGCGGCCGTCTTCCAGTATCTGCAGTAAGGCGTTGAACACATCGGGATGAGCCTTTTCGATCTCATCGAAGAGAACCACCGAGTAAGGCCGGCGCCGCACGGCCTCGGTGAGATAGCCTCCCTCTTCATACCCCACATATCCCGGTGGGGCCCCGATAAGTCGCGCGACGGAATGCTTTTCCATGAACTCAGACATGTCCAGACGCACCATGGCTTGCTCGTCATCGAACAGAAACTCAGCGAGCGCGCGGCACAACTCGGTCTTTCCCACGCCTGTGGGACCGAGAAAGACAAAAGACCCCACTGGCCGGTTCGGGTCCTGGAGCCCCGCGCGCGCGCGGCGCACGGCGTTCGCCACGGCCTCGATGGCTTTTTCCTGACCCACGACCCTGACCTTGAGCCGCTCCTCCATCTTGAGCAGTTTTTGAATCTCCCCCTCCATCATCTTCGACACCGGAATACCGGTCCACTTTGCCACCACCTCCGCAACGTCTTCCGCGTCGACCTCCTCCTTGAGCATCTTTCCGTCCTTTTGAAACTCGATCAGCTTCTGATTTTCCGCCGCCAGTTCATTGTTAAGCTGGTTCAAAACGCCGTAACGCAATTCGGCGGCCCGATTCAGGTCTCCGTTCCGCTGCGCCTGCTGTTCTTCAACCTTCGTCGCCTCGATTTTTTCTTTGAGCGAGCGAATCTTCTGAATAGCCTCTTTTTCTCTTTGCCAATGAGCCTTCAATTCCGTAGAGCTGTCGCGGAGATTGCTGATCTCTTGCTCCAGACGTTTCAGCCTTTCCTTCGAAGCCTTATCTTCCTCCCGTTTGAGAGCCTCGCGCTCGATTTGGAGTTGAAAAATCTTGCGCTCAATCTCATCGATCTCCGTAGGCATGCTGTCGATTTCGATCCGCAAGCGCGACGCCGCCTCATCGATCAGATCAATCGCCTTGTCCGGCAAGAAACGATCGCTGATGTAACGTTGCGACAAGGTCGCGGCCGCAACGATGGCGCTGTCCGTGATACGCACGCCGTGATGGACTTCGTACCTTTCTTTCAGGCCGCGGAGAATCGCAATCGTGTCTTCGACGCTGGGTTCTCCGACGAGAATCGGTTGGAAGCGGCGCTCTAGCGCGGCGTCCTTCTCGATGCGCTTGCGATACTCGTCCAGGGTCGTCGCTCCGACGCAACGCAGTTCGCCGCGCGCCAACGCCGGTTTGAGCATGTTCGAAGCATCGACCGCGCCCTCTGCGGCGCCCGCGCCGACCAAAGTGTGGAGCTCGTCAATGAAAAGAATAATTTGTCCGTTGGCTTCCGTCACTTCTTTAAGGACGGCCTTGAGCCGCTCTTCGAATTCGCCGCGGTACTTTGAGCCGGCAACGAGCGCTCCCACATCAAGAGCGACCAGCCTCTTGTCCTTCAAGCTCTCTGGGACGTCACCATTAACAATCCTCTGCGCCAGCCCTTCGACGATAGCGGTTTTTCCGACTCCGGGCTCGCCGATGAGCACGGGGTTGTTCTTGGTTCGGCGCGATAGCACCTGCACCACACGGCGGACTTCATCGTCGCGACCGATGACCGGATCGAGCTTCCCTTTGCGCGCAAGTTCCGTAAGATCCCGGCTGTATTTCTCCAGCGCCTGATACTTTTCCTCGGGATTGGGGTCCGTAATCCTCTGCGCGCCGCGAATTTCCACCAAAGCCTTAAGAATGCCATCTTTGGAGACTCCCGCCTCGCGCAAAGCCCGGCCTGCTTCACCCTCGTCTTCCACCATCGCCATAAGCAGATGCTCGGTCGAAACGTATTCGTCTTTAAGACCTTCCGCGGCGGCTTCAGCCGCTTCGATCAGCTTCTTTAAACGGGGCGTGATATACGTTTGGCCCGCAGCGGCGCCCGTCACCTGGGGTAGCCGGTCCAACGCCCGTTGCGCCCGCTCCAGGAGAGGTGCGGCGGGAACGCCCAGTTTCTGCAGCAGCGACAAAGTCACGCCCTCTTTTTGCCCCAGCAGGGCAAAGAGCAGGTGCTCAACGTCGATGGACTGATGATTTCGCCTTTCGGCTAGAGCCTGCGCATGCTGCAGCGCTTCCTGTGATTTGATGGTTAATTTATCCAAACGCATAGGACTAAAAAAAATCCTTAATCTTGCGAGAAAAGTTAATCACGCTTGTGGAGACTGTCAAGAAATCGGCGGCTCCCTCGATCGCGCCGCAAGGGGAAAGAATGGCTGGGTAACCATTCGGCTAGGCGGGGTTCAAAACAATACCTTGGCCCTTCGCAATGGTGAACTCGTGCTCCTTGAGATCTGTCGCTGTTGCACGCATCTTTTCGACGGCCAGCGTCCGCAGCCATCCCTTTTCGGTCTTTTTCAGTCGCAGGGCGATGACACCGGCGACAAGGAACTCCTCGACCGCATGCTCTGTCTTCTCTCCGACGCGCGGAACCGGATAGCAGGTCAAGAGGTTGGTCGTTTTCATGTTCGTCTGCAACGCGTAAATCAATCTGCGCGCCTGGTCTTGAATGCGCGACGAGGAATCGCGCAGCAGGATAAGCGGACCAACTGAATCAATGACCAAACGGCTGGCATCCATCCTCTTTACGTAACTGCTCAAATCGACAATCACTCTTTGGACGTCGATTTCTTTTTCCCGGCCCGTTCGGCTGCTGAAGTGGGTGGAGGCATCGAGAATCAGAAGCGCCTTGCTATCGACGTACTTGGCTAGATCGAATCCCAGGGAAGCGCCTTGTTC
>JBOHVR010000547.1:0-2281 GCA_050735755.1 Binatia bacterium | reverse complement strand
GTTCCAATGTACGCTTTGGCCGCCCTACTTTTGGCTGGCACGATTGCAAGTGCTGCTCAAGGCGCAGACGGCATCCTGCTTAGGGAAGAGTTGGTGCGAGGCAGCAACTATGGTCACCTGAAGTTTCCGGCGATAACCGAAGACAGTCTGTTTACGGATGAGCCGGTGCTCAAGGATTCAAGCTCGGGCGATATCATCGATTACTATGGAGCTCTCGACCATGATCCCCTGGGAATGGACGAGGTCGCAAGGCAGAGGCGGCAAGCGCTGCAGGATGATTTAGACAACGATTAAGCGTTGCCTGAACGCGGGTAAGGGGAGAGGCGACACCTTTCCCCGAACCCTTGAATGGCCGATGTGGATCAGTGCGGTTGGCGTAGGATTCGTTAAAATCACGCAGCCAATCGGTTAATAATAGATTTTGGGCTGTGGTCCAGGTCGAATTCCTGCAATGTCTGGATCTTCGCCATTGGCTTGGTTGCCGACCAACGGCTTTTCTCTTTTGCGTTCTAACGTACGGGCGGCCTTTTGCGCTCGCTTCTCGCGCCGCTCCGACTCCTTTTTGCGTTTTAGGAACGTTTCACGCCCCATAGGGTCCTCCTTTACTGGGGCTAACCCCAGACCTTTATGTCCTGGCATGTATGCGGACTCGATCATCCGACAGCGTCACCGCGCGTAATCACAGTGACGATACGTAATCTTCTCGTCTGAGAAATGGGAAAAGAACGCCAGGCGCCCGCCCAGATTCCTTACCTTCACCAAGCGCTAGATGAGAAATGTGATGTAGGATTAGAAGCTTACCTGGATGACAAAAGCGCCTTGGGCTCAGAAAACAAAGGGGCAAACCGACTGTTGCCCCTTTTGCAGATCAATAAGAGTAGAGAGTTACCAGCGGTTACGCCCGCCGCCACTCCCAAATCCTCGATCTCCCCCATTTCGATCACGGCTCGCCATCGGCTTGGCCTCATTGACCACCAAGGTCCGGCCGTCCAATTGCGTGCCGTTTAGAGCCTGTGTAGCTGTCTGCGCTTCGGCTCCCGAGCCCATCTCTACGAAGCCGAAGCCTCGTGACTGCCCGGAAAACTTATCCGTAATCACGCGGGCCGATTCGACCGTCCCGTGTGCTCCGAAGATCTCCTGCAGCTTGCCTTCGGTCACAGAATAGGGCAAACCGCCCACGTACAATTTATTGCTCATGTTCTCCTCCTATAAGAAACTGTTGATGTCTTTTAACCCTGAGAAACTGATCACCAGTTGGAGCAGAACACGGAAAAGTTAACTGCTAGACCACGCTCTGGTCGGTTTTCCTGAGGTAATGTTCGCAAGGACAGACGACTTAGACCTTCAACTGCTTATTTCCTCTTTCAGAAGGCCTTATACTGAAGCAGGAAGATTCCAATCTAGCTGTTGTCGTCGTGATTGTCAATCGTGTGAACGTAGGGATACTCTCGAGGCCAACCGCGCTATCCCGGTTGCCCGGCTGGAACCCATCACGAAAAAATGTCGGCGGTGTAAAAGAACGTCGCCTTTTTTGGGGAGGATTTGCGTCAAGGCACTTGTCGTAAGTAGAGGATTCCCCGAATACAAATTAGGACCCATCGACTAGGGCTGCGCGTGCTTGTTCCCGTTGCGCTTCTTCCGCCGCGCGAGTTTTGTGGATAGACAGGGCGCGCTTGATGGTTTGGCGGCGAGCGCGCCAGCGCGGTTGAATTGAAATCGCCAACATTTCGGCGCGTGCCGATAAATCGGCAGGCCACCGTCGTCCAACGACAACTGAAGCCAAAGCACACTCTGCGATTTTTCTGAAAACTGATCATTTCTGGAGGAGTTTGCCGGCCCACGCTGCTTGGCACAGCGCTTGCAAAGATTGTCCTTGTGACTTCTTGGCAAATCATTTTTTCAAAGCAAGGCGAACGGCGCCGTGTATGAATAGGGATAGGCTACCACATAAATTGGGCATGGCCGCAGTGGGCGTGTTCCAAAACCGTGTGCTTTATCTCCCAAGGCACACGAACGACAATGGCGTGCCCCGCCGCAGCGGAGAAACTGGGAATTGCTAGCGAAGCCTCTTATCTAACGCAGACCTCGGTATTTTGACAGGAGCGGCGACTCAAAGACAGGTTTATCATGGACTTACAACTGGAGGGAAAAAAGGCGTTTATTTCCGGATCTCCTGGCGGCAGGGTTCTCTCGCTCAATGTCGGCCGCGCGCGCGAGTTTGAATACAATCGCCGGCCTGCCACGAGCGCCATCTGGAAAGTAGCTGTCGCCGGTCGTGTTC
>JBOHVR010000546.1:0-3481 GCA_050735755.1 Binatia bacterium | reverse complement strand
GGATGATGTACTGCAGGCGATCAAGCGCCAGCTTGCAGAGGTCGAGGAGACACTGAAGAAGGCATTATCGCGTATTGATGAATTGGAAAAAGAAAAGGCTGCGAATGCGGCAAGGGTAGGGCAGGTGGAGAAATCGGTCCAGGCGGTACAAAGCGCGCCGTCGTCCTTTAACCCGGCGATCGGCCTTGTGCTTGATGCCACAGCGGAGCATCGCGCCAAAGCTGGAGGAGATTTCAATTTCCGCAGCGCAGAGCTGGGAATCGCTGCTTCCGTGGATCCGTTTGCCAGGGTCTATAGCTTTATCACCGGATCGAAGGAAGAGTTTGAGGTGGAAGAAGCTGCGGCGATCACCACTTCACTTCCGTGGAACTTAACGGCAAAAGGCGGGCGTTTCTTTGCGGACTTCGGCCGGCTTCCTAAAAACCATCCGCATGAGTTCCCGTTTGTGAATTCGCCGCTCTCCATCGAAAGAATGGTCGGAGGCGAGTCGAAGGCAGATGGCGTGGAAGTGAATTATTTGTTTCCCACGCCTTTCTTTCTCAGGGCTACGATCGGCGGATACAATAAGATAGGTGAAGAAAACGAAAGATTGCACGATACCAAGTTGCGTTCTTGGAGCCGATTCACTTACCTTGGCCGGCTGCACACTTACTTCGATCTGACCGATACGCACAGCATCGAACTTGGTTCGAGCGTTGCATACACGCCTTCTGTGCGGATCGCCGGAGATGCTTTTGGCGGGGATCGAGTCCTCAGCGGAATCGACTTGACCTACCGCTATCAGCCTCTGGATAGTATCGTTTATCAAGGATTGACGGTGGGCTCGGAATTCTTTGCCAACAGCGAGCGCCTATTGGTCGATGACATATCAAAGCGTCGCATGTCTTTTGGCGGGTACAGCTATGCCGAGTTGAAGTTAAACAAGAGCTGGTCCACTGGATTTCTCTTCGATTACGCTCCGAGCATCGAAAGCCCGGGTAAGAAGACCTATGGCTACTCACCGTTTCTGACGTGGAACATCAGCGAATTTAACCGCCTACGCTTCCAGTACAGCTTCTTGGACGACCATGTCCGGGAAGATAGAGCGGAAAGAGGTCATCAGTTCTTTCTACAATGGACGACGGTTATCGGCGCCCATACCCATGGTTTTCGGGGCCGCTAGCATTTAGGGAAGGGAGTATGCAATGAAAGTCTCATTCAATAATAAAAAGTTCGGAGTCTTTTTTCTTTTCTTGATTTTAGTTTGCTCGCAAACCGGTTTGGTTTTTGCGCAGCAGATCCGTGTTGTGGCTACGTGGCCGGCGTTAGCTGATCTCACCCGCCAGATTGGCAAAGAGTTGGTGAGCGTGGATAGTCTCGCCACGGGGGTCGAAGATCCTCACGGAGTTCCCATGAAGCCGAGCTTTGTACCGAGGTTAAATCGGGCGGATGTGCTGGTATTGATCGGGTTGGACAATGAGCTGTCGTGGCTGCCAGGTGTGCAGGAGGTCGCGAGCAATCCGAAAATACTCCCTGGGCAAAGAGGCTATATAGACTGCTCCGTGGGAATTCCAGTGGCGGAAGCCGCCAAGGTCTTGGATCGCGCGGAAGGAGACCTTCATCCGAAGGGAAATCCCCACTATCTTTTGGATCCGGTTTACACAAAAATCGCGGCGCAAAACGTTGCCGCTGGCCTGGCGCGTAATTTTCCGCAACATCAGGAGGCCTTCCAGAGGAATCTTAAGGCCTATGTTGCAGAGCTTGATGGTTGGATTGCGCGCTGGGAAAAGATGGCGGTTCCTCTAAAGGGCGTCAAATTTGTTGAATATCATCAGGAATGGGTCTATTTCGCTGGCCGATACGGTCTAAAGCGTATTGGCACTGTTGAATTAAAGCCCGGCATTGAGCCAACACCTAATCATCTTGTCAGCCTAGTCCAACAGATTAAAGAGGAAAAAGCTCAACTGCTGCTCTACGGCGCGCAGAATCCACGCATACCCCAGCAGATCGCCAATGAGACCGGGGTAAAAGTGCTGCGTCTTTACAGCAGTTCAGGGGGCCGGCCGGAGACGGATAGCTATATCAAATGGATCGATTATACTGTGCGCACCCTAGTTCAGGCAGTCAGTTAGAGGCGATGAAGTCCGGCAGAGATCTCGAAGCAGTACAAACTGCCAGGGAGAGGGTTGGTTCAGATGAGTCTCTCCCTCTCGTTGAGCTTCAAAAGGTTAACATTGGCTACGATTCGGCACCGGTTCTTCAGGGTGTTAGTCTGGCCATTTATCCGGGAAGCCTCATTGGTTTGGCTGGGCCCAACGGTTCGGGTAAGACCACGCTTTTCAGAGCTATTCTCGGACTGATGCCGATTCTTGGTGGTTCTCTTTCTCGCAACTGCAACCTGTCAAATTTTGGGTACGTTCCTCAGAGCGCGGCTCTCGATTCCCAGTTTCCTTTGAGCGCTTCAGAGGTCGTGGAGATGGGAGCCTATGGTCGCGTGCGCTCTTACCAACTGTTGCCTTCGAAGGAGAAGGAGAGGATTCGAGAAGTTTTGCATCAGATCGGGCTGCCCCAGCTAGCCGCGAGATCTTTCTTTTCATTATCCGGTGGACAGAAGCAGAGGATGCTTATTGCGCGGGCCTTGATGGTGAATCCGAAGATCATGATTTTGGACGAGCCTCTATCAGGCGTTGACGAAGAGTCCCGACGGAGTATCACAAATCTGTTAATCAAACTGACCCGCGAAAATCACTTAGCGGTATTTTTTTCCAGCCACGATTTAGAGATGGTGCAGCGCGTGGCGGACAGCATTGTGCGCGTGGATAAAGGCCAGATCTGGCTGGAAGAGAGAAAGGCCCGTCTTCAGCCATGAGCACTTTGGTTGAAATTGTAAGCCCTTCATATCTGCTTTTTCCCGCGCTTCTCGGCACGATGATCATGGGATTAGTATGTCCTCTAATTGGTTCCTACCTGGTTCTTCGGCGCACCGTATTCCTGGGCTTGACACTTCCTCAGATCGCGGCCGCCGGAGTCTCTTTTACTTTTTGGTTGCAGCAGAGCGACCTTTTGCCTCAGTTGGGACAGAGCGAACGGGGCATTGGCATGATCGGCTCGCTCGCGTTTACTTTTTTAGGAATGGGGCTGCTCGGCTATCTAGAGCAGCGCGGGAAGGGCCTCGCGGAGGGCCGGTTAGCAGCTGCCTATGCTTTGGCTGGCGGTCTGACCATTCTGTTTATCGTTTTTAACCCCGCCGGCCAGATCGAAGTGCTGAATCTTTTGAAAGGTGAAGTCATCGCCCTGTCGCAAGGTGAATTGAGATTGTTGGCTGGAGTATTCGGCGCGGTATTTTTGGCAATGATAGCTTTCCGCCGGGAGTTTCTCTTAACTTCTTTTGATCGTGATTTGGCGTTTCTGCTGAAAGGCCGTCAGGTGATCTGGGATGTATTGCTGTATCTTCTCGCCGGACTAATCATCGCTTTTGGTGTGATTCTGGCTGGACCTCTGT
>JBOHVR010000545.1:0-5628 GCA_050735755.1 Binatia bacterium | reverse complement strand
AAATACGCATCGCTGAATATTTCACGTTTTTTTTTTGCATGCTCTTGGCCTTTGGAATTACATTCGAGTTGCCGGTCTTTACGTTCTTTCTCGTCCGGCTGGGAATCTGGGATTACCGCTTTTTGTGGCGCCAATTTCGCTATGCGATTCTGGCGATTTTCGTTGTGGCGGCGGTTCTGACGCCAGGTCCGGACGTTGTTTCACAGATCCTCTTAGCCATTCCGCTGACGTTGCTCTACGTCTTGAGCATTGGGGTGGCTTACCTGTGGCGCCGCTGAGAATCGGGGAGCGCCCAAAAAATCTAAGAAAGGTGACTGCATTCGATGATTGTCTTTGTTCTTGTAACCAGTTTAGCTTCACTCCTCTTCGCGGGTTATTTGGCGCGTTACGTTTTAGCGCAGGACAGCGGGACCAGCGCCATGCAGACGGTCTCCAACGCAATCAAGGAAGGCGCGGAGGCCTTTCTCGCGCGGCAAAATAAGACCATTATCGGATTGGCGGCCTTGCTGGCTCTGTTGATATTTTTTCTTTACGGTTTTGTCCGGTCACCCAATCCGGCGGATCCGGCATCTCCGATGCAACTGGCGTTCTGGACAACGCTTTCCTTTATTATTGGGGCGTTGTGCTCAGTCATTGCCGGGTACGTAGGCATGTGGGTTTCGATCCGCGCCAATATCCGTACCGCCGCGGCTGTACGATCCAGCCTTAATGAAGGATTGCGCATCGCGTTGCGCGGTGGGGCGGTCTCCGGGCTATTCGTCGTCGCCATGAGTCTCTTGGGGGTTGGCGGACTTTACGCTCTGCTAGAGTCTCTGGGGCACGATCCGCAGAAAATCCCCTTCACCATTGTCGGCTACGGCTTCGGGGCCTCGTTTGTCGCTCTCTTCGCCCAACTTGGCGGCGGCATCTATACCAAGGCGGCGGATGTGGGCGCCGACTTGGTGGGAAAGGTCGAGGCCGGAATACCTGAAGATGATCCACGCAACCCGGCGGTCATTGCCGACCTGGTCGGCGATAACGTCGGCGACTGTGCGGGCCGCGGCGCCGATCTATTCGAATCGACCGCGGCGGAGAATATCGGCGCTATGATTCTCGGAGTGGGGCTTTACCCGTATTTCGGGCTCAAGGGAATCTTGTTTCCTCTGGTCGCGCGCGCGTTCGGTCTGCTCGCCTCGATCATTGGCGTTGTCATTGTGAAAATCGACGAAAAGGGCGATCCGATGGCGGCACTGAATCGGGGGTACTACGTCACTAGCGTTCTGGCCATGGCGGGCTTCTTTTTCGCGTCGAAGTGGCTCTTAGCCGTCGATCCGATAGCGCACCCGGGAGCCGAGTCTGCCTGGCTCTATTTCTTCCTCTGCGGTGTCATCGGCATTGCCACCGCGCAGGCCTTCGTTTACATCACGCAGTACTATACAGAGTACAAATACCGCCCGGTTAAGGCGATCGCCGAGGCCTCTCGGACCGGCCCGGCGACGAACATCATCGCCGGTATGGCCGTGGGTTTGGAATGTACAGCGATTCCGGTTCTCGTCATTTCCGCTGCGATCATCGGTTCCTATCATTTGGGTAACATGAGCGGCGTCCAGCATGCCGGACTTTTTGGTACGGCCGTGGCCACCATGGGAATGCTCGGCACCGCGGCCTATATCCTCGCCATGGATACCTTCGGCCCAATTACGGATAACGCGGGAGGGATTATCGAGATGAGCGGGCAGCCCGAGGAGGTCCGCAAGAAGACAGACCTTCTCGATGCCGTGGGAAATACGACCAAGGCTCTTACCAAAGGGTACGCAATCGGCTCCGCCGCTCTCGCCGCCTTTCTACTTTTCTCAGCGTACCTCGACGAGGTCGCTCACTATGGCAGCAAGCTGGAATCGGTCAACATCGCCAAGCCGGAGGTCTTCGTCGGGGGACTCTTGGGAGCGATGTTAGTGTTTTTGTTTTCTGCCTTGGCGATTCGCGCCGTCGGAATTGCGGCCTTCTATGTTATTCAGGATGTCCGGGATCAGTTTCGGGAAAACCCCGGAATTCTTCAGGGGACGGTCAAGCCCAATTACGGTCGCACGGTTGATATCGTTGCTGTGGGGGCGTTAAAGCAGATGATTCTGCCCGGGCTGCTCGCGGTGGGAATGCCAGTTGCCGTAGGGGTCATTTTCCGGCTGCTGGGTGTCGGGGCTGAAGCCGTGGCTGCGCTGTTAATGGTTGGGACGATTGCCGGCATTCTGATGGCCACGTTTTTGAACAACAGCGGCGGCGCTTGGGATAATGCCAAGAAATTTATCGAGAGCGGGCAATACGGCGGCAAAGGGTCCGAAACGCACAAAGCGGCCGTGGTCGGAGATACCGTCGGAGATCCATTCAAGGATACCGCCGGCCCGAGTCTGCATGTGCTGATTAAGCTTCTCAGCACGATCACCCTTGTTCTTGCGCCGTTGTTCGTTTAATTATGCCGAGCCTTTGGGGGTGGATAAAGCTCCTTCCTCAAAGACCGCGTCTCAAACAGTGCAATTGAGTTGGGATTCGGTTGACGCCTATCAGGCTCTAAGCTATTCATTTGCCGTGTGCCCGGGTGGTGGAATTTGGTAGACACACGGGACTTAAAATCCCGGGGACCCGGAAGGGTCCGTGCCGGTTCAATTCCGGCTCCGGGCACCAAAATCGTCAACTTAGGGAACTACCAATGCGCGGCCGACTTCCACTTGTTCTCGACGAGAATCAGCCGGTGCCTGAACTTGTAGCCGCACTCCAGACAGATAACTCTCACTACCGCCTCTGGTTTTTGTTGCGAGCGATCGAATGATTTGGGTGGGGAAGCGAACACATGCATTCCACATTTCGGGCACAGCAGTGCTACGGCGTTTGCCATAAGGACTCTCTCGGATTTCTGGCGCAGGCGCTATGGGTAAGGAGGCACGTCCGGCCTCGACCGACGCTCATATTACCATGGGATCCGTTGTTTGTGAATTCCTGGCAACCGCCTAACCGATAGGTAACCTTCCCCCGGTACGCCGGGAGTCAAGTAAAGATCGAGTTGTTTTCTCGCGTGTTAGACCCGTTAGAATTTGTGTGGTAGATTGCCGCCGGCGTTAGGAACGCACGCGGCTAAAGCCCAGACTGTGAAGGGGTTTAATTGCTGGGCTCGTTGTTGTAAGCAGTCCCCATGAGGCGAGGGAAGCAGACGCTTGTTGATGTCGAAGGGGAGGTTCGCGATTGGCTCGAGAAGGCACGGGTGTCCGGCAACGAGGATCTCGTGGCGGAAATGTTGCAGACCGTCCTCAAGCTGGTTACCGACGGAACCAGCCGGGGTGACCTTAAGGTCTTGAACCGGACTCTCAAGGAACTCCGGTACGCTTTTAAGATTTTCGCTCCATTTCGCAACTCGCGTAAAGCAAGCATTTTCGGGTCGGGCCGAATCCTTGACGCCGATCCTTATTATGCAATGGCCAGGGAGTTTGCGGGTAAGCTCGCGGCCCGGGGTTTCTTGGTGATTACTGGCGCTGGGGAAGGGATCATGCAGGCGGGGAACGAAGGCGCCGGTAGAGAAAAAAGTTTTGGCGTCAACATCCATCTTCCCTTTGAGCAAAAGCCCAATCGCTTCATCCGCCGTGATGCTAAACTTATCAACTTTCACTTCTTCTTCACCCGTAAACTGATCTTCGTGAAAGAAACGGATGCGGTGGCTATTTTTCCCGGCGGCTTTGGGACGCACGACGAAGCGATCGAGATCCTGACTCTGATGCAGACCGGAAAGACTCAACTCATTCCGATGGTCTTGCTTGACTTTCCTGAGAGCGATTACTGGAAGGAGTGGCATCGCTTCGTGCGCACCCAAATGTTGGCGCGAGAATACATTTCGGAAAAAGACTTAAGCTTGTTTAAGATTCTCAACGACACCGAGGCGGCCGTTCAGGAGATTTGCAGTTTCTACCGAAACTTTCACTCGTATCGCTTTGTAAACCGGAATTTGGTAATCCGCATCGTGAACCCGCCCACGGCCGGTCTGTTGGAACATCTGAACGAGGAGTTTAAAGACGTTCTTTATGGCGGGGCCGTGACAGAAACTGCGGCGTTGCCGGAAGAGTTCAACGAGCCCGAAGCCCTCAATTTTCATCGGATTTTGGTGCCTTTCGACCGTAGGAACTACGGCAGGTTGCGGCAAATGATCGATAGCATTAACGCGGAGCATTAACAAAGAAAGGAGCTGCCTTATGGCATTCCAACGCATCGCCATCTTAAGCATCGGGGAGATGGGTTACCAATGGGCCCGGCTTTTATCGAGCCGAGGCGTTGAAGTTCTAAGCTATTTAAAGGGGAGAAGTGAAGCCACGCATCGACGGGCCGCGGAGGCGGGCGTTAAGGCGCTTCCTTCGATGAAGCAACTTGTGGCGGAGGCTGATCTTATCGTTTCTATCGTGATTCCTTTTGCCGCGCCGCGCGTGGCCGCGAGTCTGGCGAAAACCCTCTTGAAGACGCCCAAACAAGGCGTGCTTTTTCTCGATGCCAATGCCATCTCGCCCATTACGGCTGAGCAGATCGACCGTGTGCTCAAACCGGTGGGGGTGTCCTTTGTCGATGGCTGTATCATCGGCGGGGCGAGCAAACTAGGAAGGGCGGTCATCTACGTGTCCGGTCCGGAGGCCGAAAAGATCAAAGGCTTGGAAGCTTTCGGATTGAACGTCGAGGTCCTGGGTCCGAACATTGCCCAGGCGTCCGCGTTTAAGATTCTTTACGCCGGCTTGAGCAAAGGGCTTCAAGCCTTGTTCGTCGAGCTGCTGCTCGGAGCGCAAAAGTATGGGCTGCTGGATGAGTTGGTTCAGCGCTACAACAAGAGTCACCCGGGGCTGGTGGATGGGGTGGGACATTCCATCGCCGCCTTGACGGTTCATGGAGCAAGGCGAGCGGAGGAGATGGTGGAGCTTGCCAAGACCCTGCGCGCCAAAGGGTTGCAGCCCATTATGGCGCCGGCAACGCGCCGCGTCTTAGCGAGCATCGGCGCGCTCAATCTGGGTAAGCTATCCGATGGACAAACGGAGAAAAGCTTGCGGGAAGTTCTTGGTGTGTTATTAGAGAACGGGCTCCTGCAGGATGTAAACGGCAAAAGAACGGCGAAAGAGAAAGACGGTTTTGAGCTCGAGCAAACAAAGAGGAGGATGATTCATGGCAAAGCCACAGAGCAGGGTTGAGAGAAAACTTCCCGAGTACGGATCCGACGTTGTCGTCGACTTGATGAAGTCGTTTGACATCGAATATGCTGCCTTTAATCCCGGCGCGACGTTTCGCGGGATTCACGATTCGATCGTGAATTACGGCGGCAACCACAAACCCGAAGTGATTTTCTGTAATCACGAGGAAATCTCGGTTGCCCTCGCCCATGGTTACGCGAAAGCCAAGGGTAAGCCGATGCTGGCCATTGTGCACAACATGGTGGGCTTGCAGCATGCGAGCATGGCGATCTTCAACGCCTATATTGACCGGGTTCCCATCATTGTCTTGGGTGGTACCGGTCCGATGAACACGAAACGCCGTCGTCCGCGCATCGACTGGATCCACACGGCGCTCGTGCAGGGCAATCAAGTTCGCGACTACGTGAAATGGGACGATCAGCCGTTTACACTTGCCGACGTA
>JBOHVR010000544.1:0-6944 GCA_050735755.1 Binatia bacterium | reverse complement strand
AGCTCAAACATGAAATCCGCCGGAAAACGATCCTGGTTTCTCTTCACCTGTCTTTTAAGCTGTTTAACCTCTACGCTGTAAAGTTCAGCGAGGTCACTATCCAGCATGCCATCCACGAGAACGGCGTAAGTGGAGGCAGTTTTACCGGATATTTTCATGACCCAAAAGAGATCCCCTCAAGCTCCGGCGATCTTATGCAATCGGAAGGCAGGAGAGCAAGAGAAAAACGGGATCACGATCTCTCCATGCTAATCATCCGGAGCTGGGCCCGAACCGGCGGTCAGCTACCTGTGCCATATGAAACGTGATAGGAGGGAAGCGTGGCCGCCAAATCGCCGACTCCGACAATCCGGTCCGGAGGTGCTTTGCCGAGAAGCAAAAAAGCCCCTACCAAGCGGACAAACCGAATTAGAGTGCATCCGCTTTTCGCTCCGATCGTCTCTGAGTCCACTGAGGTGGAGTATCGGACAGTGGAGGTTCCGGAGCGGGTTGTGCCGTTCTTTGGCCGAAAGCCGTCCCGGCTCTGGCATCTTGGAAATCCGTCTCTGCTGAACCGACCGCTCGTCGGGATCGTGTCTGCTCGCGCAGTCGAGTCGAACCCAAGTCTAGGCACTCCTGAACTCCTGGGACAATTGACGCGTTTGCAAGCAACATTCATTGGCGGGTGGCATTCCGCGCCTGAAAAAGAGTCACTGCGCATTTTGCTCGGTCACGCGCCACAGATCGTTATGTGTATTGCCAAAAACGTCCATCGGTTCGCGTTCTTCCAGGAGCTCAAAACGTTGCTCAACCAGGACCGCTTGCTGTTATTGACCCATTGCAGTCCTAATGCCAAGCGAATCAGCCGCGACGCCGCGATTAGGCGAAACCACTTAGTTGCAGGATTAGCGCATGTCCTCCTGGTTTTGGCGGCGCCCGAAGAAAGCGCGACGTTTCAACTGGCAAGGTCTGTAATCGAACTGCGGAAGCCGGTCTTTGCGCTGGAGCACCCTAGAAACGAGAGCCTTCTAGCCTCCGGCGCTTTTCCGGCGACTTTCGAAGGAATTCAGAAAGTTCTCCAGTAACGAGACTTGTAATAGGCTAGTCGCCCAGCCTTGAATCCTGACTTGTCTTTGGTTGCAAACCGTTTTCCCTTATATCAAGCTAGCCGCGTGACAACGGATTTCATTTCGAAAGAGCTGCAAGCGCTGAAAGAGGCCGGCTTGTACAGAAGCCTGCGGTTTGTTGATGGCGAGCAGGGTCCGACATTGATTGTCGATGGACAGGAGGTTCTAAATTTTTGCTCGAATAATTACTTGGGGCTTGCCAATCATCCGGCGCTCTGCGCCGCCGCGAAGGAGGCCATTGACCGCTACGGTTGCGGCTCGCGCCGCAAATGGTCTGCCACTATGTTCGAATGACGAATCAACTACGGCTTTTCCGCGACGACTTTGCCGTCCTTCCAAACGTAAATCGGCGTGCCGTACATCCTGGCGGTTTTGCGTGCAACTTTGGCGGCGCGCCGAAGGGCGCGCCCGACGGCCGCGGAGAACTCTTTCGTTTCCCTTTTTACCTTAGTTCGTTTCATGGTCCTTGCTCCGATAAGCGAGGGGTCTTTCTTGAGTTATCATACACACTCCAAGCGTCGGCTAAAAGCTGATAGTGCGTTACAAAGTTATTCCAGCTCCGCGTAAAACGGCGACGAACATCACGTGATGGCACGGCGTGACCGCCCTGCTTAACCCGGGCGGCGATACGCCGAAGCGCCAATTGAGGCGAGGAGATTCGAAGATAAATAATTTCGACGCGGTAACCGGCGGCTTTCCAACGCTTGAGCCGACCGAGGTAGGTAAGGCCGCTCAAAGTGCTCTCGAAGGCAAAGTCGTCCTTAGCGCGGGCCAGTCGGTCGAGTTCTCGGAGAAATAGACGACCTGCCGCGAGCGCCACCAATTCTGGGCGCAACGGGGATAGACCGCCGGCAATCAAATCCGAGTTAACAAAATGCACGACATTGGCGTCCTTGAGCAAGTATTCGCGCGCAAAAGTAGTTTTTCCAGAGCCGTTAGGTCCCGCAATGATAATACAACGGGGCGATGAACGCGCTGGCTTGTTCATGGGTGCGGATTTTAGTGGCCCTTATCCTGAGAAGCAAGGATACGAGTCGCTTCTCGACCTAAAGACCGGGACGCCATACGTCGGCGCATGTATGTAAAATTCGACCAATCGTACGTAATCAGGGAGCCATTTGCCAAGAAGCGCTCACGAGCGGACCTGGGAAGGTTGCCTAAGGGGCTTATCCCTGCGATAAAATTAGTCTCTCATGGCAGCAGAGTTTATTCATAGAGAGCTGGAAGCGCTGAAAGAAGCGGGGTTGTACCGGAGCCTGCGGCGCGTGGATGGCGAGCAGGGGCCGGCGTTGATTGTCGATGGGCGGGAGGTGCTTAATTTTTGCTCGAATAATTATTTGGGGCTTGCGAATCATCCCGCGCTGCGCGCGGCGGCCAAAGAAGCGATTGACCGTTATGGCTGCGGCTCGGGCGCGTCGCGCCTAATCTCGGGGAACATGGAGTTACACGAGCGGCTCGAAGAACGGATTGCCCGGCTTAAAGGAACGGAGGGGGCCCTACTCTTTAACTCAGGCTACCAGGCCAACACGGGTTTGCTGTCTTGCCTGGCCGGCGCAGGAGACACGATCTTCAGTGACGCGCTTAATCATGCCAGCATTATCGATGGCTGCCGGCTCACGCACGCCCGGGTGGTTGTCTATCCTCACTTTGATTTGAATCGGCTGGAAGATGAGCTGAGAAGAAGCGCGGCAGGCAAAAAACTTATCGTGACAGAAACCATCTTCAGCATGAACGGGGATGAAGCGCCGCTGTCGGAGATCGTCGAGTTGGCGGAGCGATTTGACGCGCATGTCATGGTGGACGAAGCGCACGCAACGGGAGTCTGTGGCCCCAACGGCGCCGGAGTTGTCGCCAAGCTCGGATTCGGGGAGCGCGTCTTCGTTCAGATGGGAACCTTGGGGAAAGCTCTCGGAGGTTTTGGCGCCTATGTGGCGGGAAGCCGGGCCCTACGCGAACTGATGATCAATCGCTGCCGGACATTTATTTTTACGACTTCTTTGCCGCCGAGCGTTCTGGCAACATCCATCGCAGCCATCGAACTTTTAGAAAAAGAGCCGCAGCGGCGCTTAGCTTTGTGGCATAACTGCCGCGCGCTGCGCGACGGATTGAAAAAAGTGGGATTCAATTTGGGAGACAGCCAGAGTCAGATCCAACCCGTCATGATCGGCGACGCGCGTGAGTGCATGGCCCTTTCCGCGCGGCTTTTTGAGAAGGGTGTCTACTGCCAGGGGATCCGCCCGCCAACGGTTCCTGCCGGGACATCGCGCCTGCGCGTGACGGTCATGGCAACGCATACTCACGAGCATTTGCGCCGCGCGCTGAGGGCTTTCGAAGAGGTCGCGCAGGATAGGGTCGAGGGTCGAGGGTCGAGGATCGAGGATCGAGGATAGAAGATAGACAAACCTCGACCTCTGCAAAATTATGGATTACGAGCGACTCAAAGAGCTTGACCACAAGTATCTGTGGCATCCGTTCACGCAGATGAAGGAATGGATGGGCGAGGATCCATGCGTTATTGAGCGCGGCGAAGGAAACTATCTCATCGACGTGCGTGGAAGAAAATACCTCGACGGCGTTTCCTCGCTGTGGTGCAACTTGCACGGCCACCGTAAGCGGGAGCTGGACGACGCGCTAAAGTCGCAGATCGAGCAAGTCGCGCATTCCACTTCCCTGGGCTTGAGTCACATTACCGCGATTCAGCTCGCCGAGAAGCTCGTTGCCATTGCTCCCGCCGGTTTGCGCCGAGTGTTTTACTCCGATAATGGCGCAACGGCCGTCGAAGTAGCGCTGAAAATGGCGGTGCAATATTGGCAGCTGCGCGGGGAAAGAGAGCGGACACGCTTTGCGACTTTGGCCGAAGCCTATCATGGCGATACTGTTGGCTCGATGAGCTTGGGCTATTCAGAGACTTTCCACCGCTTTTACCGTCCGCTCCTGTTCACCGCTTTGCGGCTGAATCCTCCGCATATCTTTCGCTATTACCGGTGCATGAGCGAAGGCGATGCTCTTAACGCTGCGATTCAAGAGGCCGATGAAAAAATCGCTCAAGAGAAGGACTCCCTTGCTGCGCTGATTGTAGAGCCGCTCATGCAGGGAGCGGCGGGGATGTGGACACAGCCGTTAGGCTACGTGAAAGCTTTACAGGAGATCTGCCGTAAATATGGGATTCTTTTTATCCTCGATGAAGTTGCGACCGGCTTTGGACGGACCGGAAAGATGTTTGCCTGCGAGCACGACAGCGTAAGCCCGGATATCCTTTGTCTCGCCAAGGGAATCACCGGAGGATATCTCCCGCTGGCCGCGACTCTGACGACGGAAAGAATCTTTGAGTCGTTTCTGGGCGAATATGATGAGTTCAAAAGCTTTTTTCATGGGCATACTTATACGGGCAACCCGCTCGGCTGTGCCGTGGCGCTCGCGAGTCTGGAGATCTTTGAAAAGGAAAACATCCTCGCGCGCGTGCAGCCGAAAATTAGGTACCTACAGCAGCGGCTGGAGGAAGAGTTTTTGTCGCTGGCGCACGTGAGCGACGTGCGCCAATGGGGTTACATGGTCGGGATCGAGCTGGTCGAAGACAAAGCCAGCCGCAAATCCTATCCTTCGGCCCGGCGTATCGGTCATAGCGTAATTCGGGAGGCGCGCCAACACGGCGTTGTCATTCGGCCGTTGGGCGACATCATTATCTTGATGCCGCCGCTGTCGATCAACGATAGAGAATTGGAAACGCTTTTGGATGCGACGCGTGACTCGATCCGGTTTGTAACCGAAAACTCATAGATTTGTCATTCTGAACGCAGCGAAGCGCAGTGAAGAATCTCGTAATGGCAGACAGATCATGAGACTACAGAGGAATTTGAGATTCTTCGGCTTCGCCTCAGAATGACACAAGTGGCGACTCTCAAGAGATTTCCTTTACTCGGTGACTTCGAACAATGATGTCTAAGGAGTACTACGTTTACATTTTGACCAACAAGTCGCGAACCCTGTATACAGGCGTCACAAACGATCTTGAAAAGAGAGTCTATCAGCATAAACACAAGCTCGTGCCCGGATTTACTTCGAAGTACAACATTACGCAGTTGGTGTATTTCGAAACAACTCAAGGCGTTCATGCGGCGCTTACCCGTGAAAAGCAAATCAAAGGGTTGTTGCGGAGGAAGAAAATGGCTCTAATTGAAGCGGTTAACCCGGAATGGAAGGACTTGAGCAGCGGCTGGTATGACGCAAAAGACAAAACCATCGAGTTAGAGCCGGCATATCAAGGTTGAGCTAACGTTCATGTCATTCTGAGGAGCGTAGCGACGAAGAATCTGGCGGAAAAATGAGATCCTTCGCTTTCGCTCAGGATGACAACATACAAAGGCAAAAGGATTATTAGTTTCCATGGGCAGCGGCATCTTCATAACCGGTACTGACACGGAGGTCGGCAAGACGTTGGTTGCCTGCGGCTTGGCCGCGCTTTTCGGAGAAATGGGTTACAAAGTCGGCGTGATGAAGCCGGCGGAGACCGGCTGCGAAGAGAGAGACGGCAAGCGATTCCCGCAGGATGCCTTTCATCTTAAGCAGGCGTCCGGTTGTGGGGAACCTTTGGAAAAGATCTGTCCCTATCGCTTGCGCGACCCTCTCGCGCCCAGCGTAGCTGCAGCCAGAGAGGGAACCCGGATCGATGTCTCCTTGCTGACTGAAAACTATCAGGAGATCAGTTCAGCTCACGACATCACTCTTGTCGAAGGCGCCGGCGGGCTTCTGGTTCCGCTTCTGCCTCATTATACCTATGCCGATTTTGCCGGCCTCCTCAAGCTCCCTTTAATTGTCGTGGCGGCGAATCGGCTTGGCATGATCAATCATCTCCTTCTGACGATGGAACACGCGTCCTGCCGCGGGCTGCGGGTGCTCGGTTATGTGCTGAATCATCTAGAGCGGGAGCCGTCGCTCGCCGCTGAAAGCAATCGGGATGCTCTCTGTACGCTGACTGCGTTTCCCTGCCTGGGAGAAATCCCGTACGTTGAAGACTTGGAAACCAGGAGGCCTTCGTTAGCCGGACTGTTCGAAGCACGATTCAATCTCGGCTTGTTGCAGTCTTGCATGTTGGCGGCATTCAAAAATGTAACGCAGAGCTGATCGGAAGGCGACGATCGCTTCAAACAACACAAACGCTTTAGCTGCGCGAAGAGTAGTGATGAGCCATGGATATCATCTGGGAAGAACTAATTATCGGCTTGCCTGACAAGCGACAGTTGGCACGCCTAATGATTCGACTGGCGGCGGCGATGCTTCTAGGAGCCGTTATCGGAGCCCAACGGGAACGTAGCGGAAAACCGGCGGGATTAAGAACCCATATGCTCGTTTCCCTAGGCGCGGCGCTTTTTGTCCTCGCCCCCCTGGAGTTCGGGATGAATCCTGAGTCGGTATCCCGAGTGATTCAAGGATTGATCACCGGCATAGGCTTTATCGGCGGAGGCGCGATTCTGAAGCTCCAAGAGCAACGAGAAATAGAAGGACTGACGACGGCAGCGGGCATTTGGATGACAGCGGCGGTGGGGGTGGCAGCCGGATTAGGCCTTTTGGGACTGGCTCTGGCATGCACGATTCTGGCGTGGGCAATCCTCTCAGTGTTCGGCAAAATCGAATACCGGTTAAACGAAGGGCAAAGGCGAAAGCGCGAAGATTCTGATGGCTGAGAAGCGTGTCAGAATCCCGGTGGTTTCATTCTTAGCCCGCATTTCTCACAACGGGATTATATCGAGGGCTGCAAGCCCAGATAATACTTTCACCTCGATGATCCGGGCCCGTCAGCATCATTGCGACGGCAACTGAACAGGTCATTGGACGCCGATT
>JBOHVR010000543.1:0-2753 GCA_050735755.1 Binatia bacterium | reverse complement strand
GAACTCCGCACCACACATGGGCGGAACGACCTGGTCAGGATCATAGTCTTTCCGTACAAGAATCTGCGAGGTATCTACGATAACGCTTCCATCTTGTGAGATCGTTACCGGATGTAGCCTCAGCGGGCCGACATTCTCCTGGTGGCCCGTGAACTCCCCTCTGCGAGTGTAAGTGGCACTGTGGAAGGGGCAAAAAAATCGCCAGTGTTCTTTTTCCCAATTGATCCGGCCGTTCCGGTGAGTGCACCAGCTCGAAAGGGCCATAAAGCCTTCTTCGAGACGCAGTAGAAAAAACATCCCCTTAGTGAACGGAGTAACCGAGCCTATCTCGAAGTCATCGATCTTGCCGCAATTCACTTTGCCGGCGGCCGGCCTTATGATCTGCGTCGCCTCCGGACCGTGAGCTTGGACCTGATAGCGGTGGCCATCGGGGTCAAAGATGTCCAGGCTTCTTTCACCCAAAGCCCGAAACTCCTCTCGGCTGTCCTCAATGTTGTAGCCCAGAGCCTTCAGTCTTTCCTGCGCGCGCTTGTATTGCTCCACTGTTAGAAGCCAGGCATGGTGAATGCTGTTGGTGTTGGGACGGAAAGGCTCGACTTTAGGTACCTGAACGAGGAGAACCATTTGCCCGGTATTCATCTTCAAAAGAGAGTTGGGACCTTCTTCGTTCACGAGATCTCTTCCGACCATATCCAGCCCGAGGACCTCTTGATAGAACTTTTCCGAACGGTCCAGGTCGGTTACCTGGACCACAAGGTGACTGAAACCATCAACGAGCGCCATCTTTTTTCTCCATTATGGCAAAGATTATTCTGCCGAAAAAACCGTCGTTCATCCTTCGACAGGGCTCAGGGCGAACGGGGTTTACATGGGTAGCACTCACGAATTTCCGTTCATGCTGATGAGCTTCGTCGAAGCATGATAGGGTAGTTTTTTCGACAGAATCAATCGTTTTAAGTTCTTGTTCCCCAACACACGGGCATGCAAATCCGTTACGGTTGAAACGTTACTCCAAGTCAGCTCTCGTTTTCAAGCCATTCGCCCATAGTTGTGCGTATCTTCACCCCTACCTTCCGAGCCGGCTATGTGTTGACCTCACATCTCGGTGTCGGATAATCTCGCATCCGAATGAGGGTTGCGTTGTGTCTGGGAAAGCCGTTTCACGGGCGAATGACGATACCGGGGGCCGCAAATTAATGATACGGAGGTCACGGAGCGCTGTGAGAATCAGGTCCGCCGCTCGGAAGAAGGAGAAAGGACAAGGAGTACGTCTGGATCAATCGACCGGGTTGGATGGATTTCACCCCTATTCAAAACCTCCTCGAACGGGTGCAAAAGGGCAAATAGCGCCCGCGAACCGGTTAGGGACAGAGAAAGCGATCGGCGCGCGCTCACGCATGAACTATCGGAAGGAGAAGTTTTATGGCCACGGCAACAGCCGAAACAAAGCCGCCACGGGCGGAATCGATCGACAGCTATCGAATTTGGCAAGACGCGCAAAAGATCCCGCGCATCACCGGGTTTTATATCGAAGACATTAATAAGGTAGAGCTCGCCCCCTGGGAACTCAAAGGCGGGTTAGGAGCCTTTATTAACCTCGAAGGCACCGGCGGCATTAACGATGCCTACGCCTGCGTCATCCCTCCCGGTCAGAGGCTTAAACCACAGCGCCATCTGTATGAGGAGATGGTTTACATTGTGCAAGGTTCAGGCGCCACCACCGTGTGGCAAGACAGTGCCATGAAGCGCACGTTCGAGTGGCAGGCGGGTAGCTTCTTCGCTATCCCGCTGAACGCTTACTACCAGCACCACAACGGGAGCGGCAGCGAGCCGGTGCGGTACTTCGCCGTCACCAGCGCGCCGCTTTACATCAACCTTTTTCATAATCTCGATTTTATTTTTGACAACCCGTTTGCTTTTCGCGATCGCTTCGATCCCAACGACGATGATTATTTCAGCCGGGAGGGAAAAGTATGGGGCCCGCGCAACACGATGATCAATTTTATTGCCAACGTTAACACGATCAATCTCATCTCGTGGAAACCGCGCGGCGCGGGCGGGCTGAGCATGCACTTCGATCTGGCGTCCCAGTCGATGGCGGCGCACATCTCGCAGTTCCCGGTGGGCAGCTATAAGAAAGCCCACCGGCATGGCCCCGGGGCCCATGTTACGATTCTGAGCGGGCAAGGCTATACACTCCTTTGGCAAGAGGGTAAAGAGCGGATTCGGGTCGACTGGAAACCCGGCACCGTGGTGGTGCCGCCGTGCGACTGGTTCCACCAGCACTTCAACTCCGGCGCCGTGCCGGTTCGTTATCTCGCCATGAGAAAAGGCGGCGGCGGGCGCTTCAAATACCCGATTAACTTCAACGACGGCGAGGGGCCGGGAACGAGCGTCAAAGAGGGCGGCGGCCAAATCGAGTACGAGGATGAAGACTTACAGATCCACCGCGACTTCGAGGCTGCGCTGGCAAAAGTAGGAGCCCGTTGCGCCATGGGGAGCTACCATCCGCAGTGCGCCGAGAAGCAGAGCGCCCAGACTGCATCCGAGTTTGAACGACGCTGAAGTACCTCGTTGGCGGCGCCGAAAATCCCGGACCTAGCTTTCGCCACATTCTCGTTGTCACGGGAATGATCATTCTCCCTGGGATTACCGTTGACATCAAAGCGTTTGGCCGGAGGGCAAATCAAGGAGATCAACGCAGCTTGAAAATCCCGTCATAGAGTCGCTGCGTCTCAGCGAGACTCTTATAG
>JBOHVR010000542.1:0-6023 GCA_050735755.1 Binatia bacterium | reverse complement strand
GTTCTGGACGATCACCTCCTGGATGTGGCCGTAAAGTTGGTGCAGGTCACGAATCGCGAAAAGCGATTCGACCCGCTCCGGCCAGATCTCGCCGATGCCAATAAGGATGCCGGTTGTAAACGGAATGCACAATTTTCCGGCCTCTTCGAGAGTACGCAGGCGCAGCGCGGGCTTTTTGTCGGGCGCGTTAAAATGCGGACCGGAGCGCAAGGCGAGGCGGGCGCTAATGTTCTCGAGCATGAGACCCATGCTCGCATTGACTTCTTTGAGCCGCGCGAGATCTCTTCGTCCCATGACTCCGGGATTGGAATGGGGCAGGAGCAGAGTTTCCTCGAGCACGACGCGGCAAGCGCTGTAAAGGTAGTCCAACGTACTCCGGGCGCCGGCTTGGTGGAGAAACTCACGCAGCTCGGAATAAATCGCTTCCGGCTTGTCCCCTAAACTGAAAAGCACTTCCGTGCAGCCCAGCTCCTGGCCGCGGCGGGCGACCTCAATGACTTCCTCAAGAGTCATCGTTTTCGCGCCGGGCTCGTCGGGGGCTCGACGGAACGTGCAGTAGCCGCAGAAGTCGCGGCAAAGATTGGTGAGCGGTAGAAAAACTTTGGGGGAAAAGGTTATGATTTGTTGCTTATGTTGGTCTCGGAGAGCGGAGGCGGTTTGTAGGAGGAGGCTGAGCTCGTCTCCTTGCACCGATGACAGAAAGATAGCTTCGCTCGGGGTCAGCCGCCGGCCTTGGCGGCATTCTTGAAGGATCGGCGCGGCGCGCATTCTTTGCTGAATAACGGATAAACTACTTCCCGTCAATGAGAGGAACACCGAAAGCTCTTAACCGTTCCTTCAGGCCCGTGAATCGTTTTTCCACGCGCACGTTTCTCATCGCCATCGCGAGGGCTTTGCGACTGCCGATCAAGACGGCCAGCTTCTTGGCGCGAGTGATGGCGGTGTAGAAAATGCTGCGGTTCAGCATGAGGTAATGAGAGGTGTGAATGGGGATGACCACAGCGGGGTACTCGCTGCCCTGGCTTTTGTGCACTGAGGTCGCATAGGCCAGAGACAGCTCATCAAGATCGGTCAATGGATATTCGACCAGTTCGCGTTCAAATTGAACGGCGAGCCGATTGCCGTGGATATCGATTCTTACGATTTTTCCCAGATCGCCGTTAAAGACTCCCTTGTCATAATTGTTCCTGAGCTGCATGACCCGGTCTCCCAGTCGAAAGCTTGCGGAGCCATGCTGAACCGGTTCCCCCTGGGGGTTCAACAACGCTTGCAGTTGTTGGTTGATGTGGACGGTGCCCAAAAGCCCGCGGTGGATCGGGGTGATGACTTGCACTCCTTGATCCGGCTGGATTTGCAACCGCTCCGGAATCCGATCGCGGACAAAACTCTTTATCGAGATGAGGATTTCTTCCTGCTCCTCTTTTTCAACAAACACGAAATCGGCGTGGGTATCTTGAGTTCTGAGCAGGAGAGATTGCCCCGAGAGAATGCGGTGCGCGTTCAGGACAATCAGGCTCTGTGCCGCCTGGCGAAAGACGTGCTTCAAAAGCACTACCGGCACCATGCCTGAATCGATAAGGTCGCGGAGAACGTTTCCCGGCCCTACGGACGGCAGTTGATCCGCGTCGCCGATCAGAATCAACCGGGTCGCCGGGTGAATGGCGCTGAGCAGGTGATCCATCAGCGCCAGATCCACCATGGAAGCTTCATCAATGATCACCACGTCAACGCGCAGCGGGTTGCCGACATCGCGTTGGAATCTCCCGTCCGCGGGACTGAACTCGAGCAGGCGGTGAATCGTCTTAGCCTCCTCTCCGGTCATTTCCTGCATGCGATTTGCGGCTCTGCCGGTGGGCGCGGCGAGGGCAAAGCGCGCGGCTGCGGCGCGCAACAGGCTCAGAAGATGTTTGAGCAGAGTCGTTTTTCCCGTGCCGGGACCACCTGTGATCACGACGACCTTTTGCTCGAGCGCTTGCGCTAAGGCTCTGCGTTGTTCATCTTCGAGGCGAAGGCCCAATTCAGTTTGCGTCCTTTCCAGGTCCGAGAGACGGGCCGAAGCAAAGAAGGACGGTGTCGAGAGAATACGCTTCAGTGCCGTCGTCAGTCGCTGCTCGGCCCGGTGAAGCTGGGGGTTGTAGACTCGCGCCGCTTCCTCGTCGTTCCAGGTTTCTAAAACGAGTTCTCCCCGGCACGCTAATTGCTCGATTGCCTCTTGCGTCGCTTCCTCGGTGCTCGTCAGGAGCGCGCAGGCATGCGCCTGCAACACCGCCATGGGCAGATAGCAATGCCCTTCTTCGGCCGAGCGATCCAAGAGATGAAGCAGTCCCGCTTCAACGCGGTCGGGAGAGTCAGCGCGGATGCCGAACCCGCGCGCGATCCGATCCGCCAGGACAAAACCGATGCCGGAGATTTCCCGCGCCAAACGATATGGATTCTCTTGGACACGCGCCATGGTTTGTTTGCCGTAAGCACGAAAGATCTTCTGCGCAAGGCCGCTAGTGATCCCGTGGCCTTGAAGAAATACCATGGCGTCGCGCATGCTTTTTTCTTGTTGCCAAACTGCAACGATGCGCTCGGCTCGCTCCTTGCCGATTCCAGGCACTTCCTGAAGACGCCGCGGCTCGTGCGAGAGGACGCGGAGCGTATCCACGCCAAAGGCCTGAACGAGACGACGCGCGAGAGCCGGCCCAATCCCCTTAATGCGCCCAGCGCCGAGATACTTTTCAATCCCGGCCAAAGTCGCCGGTTCAAGCTTGAACCAATTCTCGACTTTGAACTGCAGACCGTAGCGGGGGTGCTTGATCCAGCTACCGCTGACCCTGAGTTGATCTCCCTCGCTTACGGGAAAGAGTTGGCCGACAATGGTTACGGAGCTCGAAGGATTCACTTCCAAACGCGCTACGGTGTACCCCTTTTCGGGATTCTGGTAGGGAATGCGGGTGATTGTTCCCTCAAGGGTGGGGATATCTTGATGCCGCGGCAAAGGGTCGGCTTGGCTCATATCGGATGTGCGTTTCGGTTAGTCCGCCACGCTTGCGTTTTTACCAGCGGGGACGTAAGCAGGGAATAGAGTCCAGAAGGGAGGTTAACACCGCAGAGGAGTCTTTTCCATGCCTACCTATGAGTACCGTTGCGCAAGCTGCAAGAGGAAGTTCACGATTATCCTGAGCCTCAGAGAACACGATTCGAAAAGAATCAAATGCCCCAAATGCGGCTCGCGGAGGATCAGCCGGCTGCTTAGCGCCTTTTATACGCAGAGGTCTTCCAAGAGCTGATTTCCCGCCATCGTTGCGAGTGGAGCCTGAAGAAAATCCAGTCTTTTCGCCGCATTTGGGCCCGTCGTGCGGAGATCGGAGAAGTCTGTATGAGTCTTGATAGCCTGTGGTTCGAGATCGGGTTAATTTTTCTCCTTATCCTGGCCAATGGTTTTTTTGCGGCCGCGGAAATTGCCATTATCGCCATGCGCAAGACGCGCATCGATACGCTCTTAGAGACCGGGGCGCGTTCTGCAGCCGCGCTCGCGCGACTGAAGAATGATCCCGATCGGTTTCTCGCAACCGTGCAAATCGGAGTCACTCTGGTCGGGACTCTCGCTTCGGCCGTGGGCGGCGCGTTTGCGATCGAGTTTCTTAAACCTTTGATCCAGGCGCTGCCCCTCCGCCTGCTACAAGAGTGGAGTGAAATCGCCGCGATCCTCTTGGTCGTTTTACCGATCGCCTACTGTTCGTTAATTCTGGGTGAACTCGTGCCCAAATCTCTTGCGCTGCGCTTTTCCGAGCAGATCGCTTTTTTCGTGGCGCGGCCGATCGATTTTATTGCGCGCGTCAACGCGGTCCCGGTACGGGTTCTGACCGTTTCAAGCAACGCTGTACTGCGGCTTTTTGGCGGAAAGCACGCCGAGGGAGCGAGCTTTGTTTCCGAAGAGGAAGTGAAATCTCTCATTCGGGAAGGTGCCGCCAAAGGGATCTTCGATGAGACCGAAAAAGAGCTGATTCATAGCGTTTTTGAGTTTGTGGACACTTCGGTGAACGCTGTGATGGTGCCCCGCACGGAAATTCATGCCCTGGAGGTCCAAGCCTCCCCGAGCGAAGTTTTGCAGAGCTTTGTCGACAGCGGCTTCTCACGCATCCCGGTCTACGAGAATGAACTCGACCGCGTCATCGGCATTCTCTACAACAAGGACGTCTATCGCGCGGTGCATGAAAAAAACGATTTCGCCGTGCGCAAGCTTTTGCATCCGCCTTTTTTCGTGCCCAGCACATTGCCGATCAGCCAACTGCTGAAGGAGATGCAGCGGCGCCGAATTGCTATGGCGATGGTCGTCAACGAATTCGGCGAGGTCGAAGGACTCGCGACGCTCGAGGACATCGTGGAAGAGATTGTCGGTGAGATACGCGATGAGTATGATCGGGAGGAACGCGGACCCGTCGAGCGCATGGCGGACGGTTCGATGATTGTTCAAGGGTCTGCCCTGCTCAAGGATCTCAAGGCAGATTACGGGTTGCCGTTCGAAGAATCCCCGGATTATCACACGATCGCCGGTTTTGTGCTAGCGAAGCTGAGACGGATCCCGCGGGGTGGGGAGAGGGTGGAGCACAATGGCTATCGCCTGACGATTGTCGATATGGAAGGCCGCAGGATCGTTAAGATCAAGCTGGAAGAGGCCGCGAAGAAATAGCCTCTCGGGCTGTCCGGTTATCCGTTTGAGATCGCCTCAATCTCCTTGGTCAGGGCCTTGACCTGCCGAGGTGTTCCAACGGTAATGCGGAGGGCATCCTCCAAACCCGGCACATCAAAATAACGCACGAGAATTTTACGGGTTTTCAAACCTTCGTAAAGACGCTTCAAATTGTTGCCTTCCCGGCGCGCCAAGACGAAATTGGCCTGCGACGGATGAACGGAAAAGCCCAGCCGGTTTAAACTTTGGGTCAGCTGCGCGCGCGCCTGTTGAATCCGGCGCACGTTGCGTCTCATCCAGCGCATGTCCTGCAGCGCAGCGCTTGCCGCCACTAGGCTCAGCCGGTTGAGGTTATACGAATCTTTAATTTTGGCCATGCCCGCAATCATGTCCCGGGTCCCGAACGCAAGCCCGATGCGCATGCCGGCAAGAGAGAAAGATTTTGAAAAACTTCTCAAGACGACCAGATTAGGAAAATTCCTGATCAGCGGAATCGCTGAGGATTGGGCGTTTTTAGCAAAATCAATATAGGCCTCATCTACGACCAGGACGCCCATGACAGAGCGCGCCAGTTTCTTAATCGCCCTGAGTGAAACAAGCGTGCCCGACGGGGAATTGGGATTGCAGAGTAAAGTCAGGGCGGCGTTTTGTGTTGCCAGGGCCTCGGGCAAAGAAAAGTCGCGGCCGAAGTCAACCGTGAGGTTCTCGGCCTCCTGAATCGCAACCAGAGTGTCGTAGAGCGTGTAAGTGGGCACGGGATACGCAACCCGATCTCCCGCGCCAACAAAGCAGCGCACCAGGATGGACAGCAGCTCATCAGAGCCGTTGCCCGCGAGGATGTTGTCCGGTTCCACGCCGTAAACGGCAGCCGCCTGGTTTCGCAGGGTGTCGCTCAAGGGCTCAGGATACAGACGAAGCGACGAATTGATGGCCGCGCGCAAGGCGCGCAGCACCCGGGACGAAGGAGGATAAGGGTTTTCGTTGGTATTGAGCTTGATGATCCCTTGATCTTGTAATTGTTCCCCGGGAACGTAGGCCTGTAGCCGCGCAATGTTCTCTCGCAGGTATTGTGACATAGGCGCTGATTCTAGCGTGCGTCTTTTCGCGGTTCAAATGCCGGCTTTCCAATGGAATATAAATCTGTTAGGTACTTTTCTGAGAGCGTGGGGCGCCATGGATAGAAAAAGAGTTGCAACGGGTTTGCCCGGACTCGATCCTTTGATTGAGGGTGGCCTGCTCGAAGGAAAATCCTACCTCGTTACAGGTGATCCAGGAGGCGGTAAAAGCATCTTCTGCGTGCAGTTTCTGTTAAGGGGTTTGGAAGAGGGAGAGAAAGCAGTTTATG
>JBOHVR010000541.1:0-4797 GCA_050735755.1 Binatia bacterium | reverse complement strand
GACCAAAAGGATGAAGCATTGACCAGACGGAGGTTTCTGAAGATGAGCATAGAGGCGGCGACAGTCGCCGCGTTCACAACCCGTTGTAGTTGGCCCGTTGCGTCGCAAGCCAAACGGGTGATGGAGCAGACCGCGCATCGCCCATGGCCGCTCCCAAAAAAACACTGGGTCATGACGATGCGCTGGCACCAACTCCTGTTCCTCCATTGGCCCGTCCGCCCGGAGGTGATCCGGCCGCTCATTCCGCGCGCGCTGGAACTGGAAACGTTCGCCGGATCGTGTTGGATAGGTGTCGTGCCGTTTCGCATGAGCGGCGTGCGGCCGCGCTATGTGCCGGCACCTTTGGCTTTTCCAGAGCTGAACGTGCGAACCTATGTGAGGACTCCGGACAGGAGCGGCGTCTGGTTTTTTAGCCTGGACGCAACGAACTGGCTTGCCGTCAGAGTCGCGCGCTGGTTTGGACTGCCATACTACGACGCTCAAATGAAAGTAGAGGTGAAAGGTGAGGCGGTTGACTATGAAAGCGTGCGTGTCCATCGGAAAGCCCCGCCGGCAGAGCTGAAGGTATCCTATAGATCGACGGGACCGGTTTATCATGCCGTTCCGGGCACCTTCGATCACTGGCTCACCGAAAGGTATTGCCTCTATGGCGCAGTAAAGCCGGACCGGGTCGTCTACGGTGAGATCCATCATCCGCCGTGGCCGCTCCAGCCCGCCGAGGCCGAACTAAATGCCACCACCATGGCGCAGCCCTTAGGAATTGAGCTGCCCGAGACGAAACCGATCTGTCATTTTGCGCGTTATCAGGAAGTAGTCGCCTGGCCGATCGTACCCATCGAGCGAATGAATGAATCGCGTCACGACGCTCGCCGGCGTAGATGACGGTCTCTATCGATATCTCGATGATGTCGAAGGAAAGCGGTTGAACGCTGGGAACGAGCCCTTTCTATAAAGGTCGCGTGATAAGAGCGCCAGAGGGCATCCGTCTCATGCTATTTGTCACTTGCTGTACGGTCCCCGGAATTGCCCCCGCGTTTGATCGACAAACAGCAAAAATAAAGACCCTAATTCCCTAACTGACTACTTACGCTCTAATCATGACGAGGATCATTTTGAATTTCCTGACTGCTTTAACCGCGTGGGGTTGATGAGCCGGAAGCATAAGAACGTCTGCCGCTTTGACTGTGTGCGTCACGCCTGCGATGGTAATCTCCGCCTCCCCATCGACCATCAGGACCAAGGCATCAAAGGGCGCTGTGTGCTCACTTAGTCCCTCGCCGGCATCAAAGGCGAACGCCGTCACTGTCCCGGTAGGTTTTTTGACCAGGGTGCGGCTCACCACAGCGCCAGGTTGATATTGCACAAGATCGGCCTGCGCGACAGCGCCCGACCACTCACTTCCGCTGCTTGTTTCTGAAGGCATTGCTCTCCCCTCTTTTACTCGTTTGAACTTTCTCCCCTCAAAGTGGTCACTTAGATCCAGGCGGATTATGCTGAGTTATTCGAGGGGGCTCCAGGTCTTCGGAGATGTTCTACGCGAAAACGTCAACATTCAGGCTTGTCAGATTCTTCGAGGCTTTAGCCCCAAGCCAGAAGATCTCGAGCCTGGCATTGTCGATCTATTGTGAAAAACTTCCGCACCCGACCGTGAAGACTGTCTAGAATAGAAAGCCTGAGTTCATTTGCCTCAATCTCGCGCTTTGGCCGTGGGCCGCTCGCGCCGACGATCCAATTCCTCACTGCAACTATTGTCTGAATGTGCATTCATAATCCCGGCGCGGAGTGTTCTTCCGCCAAACCCCTCGCGCGCATCTTTCCGGCGCGCCTGGCGACAGCTTTACATTCGTGATGTGCCTTCTTCCTGGGTTGAGTGCAAACATTCTTCGACCGCGAGTTGCACCCGTTCCGCCTGCCAGCGCAACAGGCCCGCGCTTTCCATAATCTCATCGAGAGTCCGAGGCCGGCTTCGCGCAATGGCCTCGAGCGCGGCTCTGGGAGCCAAAGTCGAAGCGGCGATCCCCAGTTCCTTGGCGATTCGCGCGCATTGACCACGGAGCGCGTCGATCTGCTCGTCGCAGCCGGCGGGTGGAGCGTCGTCGCGATCGAATATTCTAAGTTCCGGCCATTGGGCCCGGGGCATTGCAGCCGCCCGTGTGATCGCCTCCGCGAGCGTCCTGAGCCGCGAGCCGCCGAGGTTTCCCGCTAACTTCGGTCCTCGGCCGAGAGGCACCTCCGGGTGGGACTCCGCCCATCGGAGGAGGTCCAGCATCTGTTGATTGCCGAAGACCTTGAAGGGTGGCAGGTTGGCGCGCCTGGCGTGATGGTCGCGCCAGCGCCAGAGCTCCCGCAGATAGGCCAGTTGGCGGCGGGTCAGCCGCCCCGCCCCTTTGATGCGCCAGGCTTCCTCGGGGTCACGTGCATTATCACGCCCGGTCGACTCCACCATCGCTCGACAACTTTCCCTGTGCCAATCGACCCGCCCCCGCTCGCACAGCTCGCCGCGCATGCGGTCGGCGAGCGGCGCGAGATAACGGGTGTCGTTGACCGCGTAGCGCAGTTGTTTTTCGCTAAGCGGCCGGCGCGACCAGTTTGATTTCTGCCCTTCTTTTCCAAGGGTGATATCAAAGCATCGCTCGATGAGGGCGGCCAGCCCGATCTGTTCGATCCCTAGCAATCGCGCCGCAATCATGGTGTCGAAAACCTCACGGCGCGGTCTGAAGCCCATCGCGGCCCGCATCATGCGCAGATCGTAGTCGCCACCGTGGAGAATCAACGGCTTCTCGGCCAGGGCTTCCGCGAATCCAGTCAGGTCCAAGTCGCAAAGAGGGTCGATGAGGTAATGCTCACCCCCGAGCGAGAGCTGGACCAAACAGACCTTTTCGAAATAGTTGTGCAGGCTGTCGGCCTCGGTATCCAGTGCGATCCTTTCGGCCGCGCCGATCCGCTGGATCAGTTTGTCCATCGCAGCGCGCTCTCGCACGTAAACGTAACCCTCGGACTCCCTCGTATCCAACGCTTCGACATTCTCCATAAGCCTTGAGCTTTTAGTTTGTTGCTTCGGTTACTTTCAACGGAAGGTAGCAGCCTTCCCTTCCTATCCACAAGGCGACCTCAGCAGTTTTTTCTTCGACATAGGGCCTATAAGTCGTATAGGACTTATGTCCGGCGTAAGCCAGCTTCCTCACTGCTTGGGCGGTGGGGTCGTCTTTTCCCCAAACGGCCAGCCCGCGCTGTCGCAAAAAGTCCTGATAGTCAAGCAGCAGCTCTTCGAGGCTCGCCCGAGCCACGCCTACCAGCTTGAGTTCGGTTTTCTTGGACGTGCCCGACGCCATGCTGCCTTCCGCGATGTTTTGCTTGCCGCTCCGCGCGGCCTGTACCATCTGATCGTGCGTGCGCGAGTAACGGCTCACAAACCTGTCGCAGAACGCGACCGTAGCGTCATAGACGATCTCCGAGTTCTGATACGACTTCAGCTCGCGGTACCCGCCGTGCGGCCCGATCAAATTAAGGTGTTTGTCTTTTCCGTCCGCCATCTCTCAGGCCGTTTTCTTCCTCATCATTGTCCCATCCGCCCCCGACTCGCGGCAATTCCCATGACAAACGACCCGCCCTGCCTGTGCGTTCGCACGCAGACAGGCCTGCCCGTGCGTCGCACGCAGACAGCCGGACATGTGCGACCGCGCTTTTAAAAACGAAAGTGTTGACCATAAAACCCGATGACGGTTCTCTTCAGCCAACCCAAACAACATCGAGACCTAGATGGGTCGCGGCGTCTCGCTGTCGGGTATCTCCCGTGATGAATGGAACGCGAATTCCGGCAACAGATTGAAATGTCATTACTGAAGCGACATGAATCGCGTCCAAGGCCCTCATGGGCACAGCTCCCTGGACGATTTCTTCAGCTCGGCTTAAAACCGTCCCACCAACCTCAACCAACTCCCATCGTACTCGGTCACTCTCAACCCTACTCAACGTCACAGAGAAATCTTCTTCGGACACGTCGCCGTCACGTTTTCGTCTCCACAAGGCGGACAAGACTTCAACCGGAGCGATCGCCGACGACAACAAGTCGTGCCGGCGCAGCAACGACCCAACCTGCGCGGAACCCCGTTCCCTAACATATCGCTTCACCAAAGCGCTCGTGTCAAAATAGGCGAATGTCACCGCTCGTCGCGCTCCTCACTGATCGTTTGCGACATGGGCTTGCCCTTTACGCGAATCGGCTTCCACGTTGGCTTTGGCATAGGCCCCCGTTTCACAGCCGGCCGCAGTATTCCCTCTGACTCCAAGCGACGGATGACGGCTTGTTCATCTTCTATGGGCTTCAACGGTTTTATAACGGCGATAGGTTTTCCGCGCTCGGTCAGTATAACCTCTTTGCCCTGCTTGACCGCCTTGATCGCCTTAGAGAACCGCTGATTGGCCTCTCTCAACCCCATGCGCATATTGGACCTCCATACTGTAGTGACATCACTACATAGATTACACAACTTTCCCTCAGAGCGTCAACCGCAAGATGAAAGCGAAAGTGGTGGAGGGAAAAAGAGGGTTCCAGGAGTTGGCTCTAACGAACACGATATAGCCGTGCTTAAAATGAGCCGCACGTCAAACCGCCTCAGGAAATTGAGTCCGCGCAGTCCATCAACTCGACTCGTGGGAGTGTCACGGCATTTTCTCCGCGGAAACAATATCGATTGCAGCGGGGAGGGTTGGGCAGTAGGCGGCTTCAATTGGGCCTTGCTAGCTTCAAACTCTTTCGTATGTGCTCAACGCCTTTCGGCATCTCAGATCCATTCA
>JBOHVR010000540.1:0-4975 GCA_050735755.1 Binatia bacterium | reverse complement strand
GCATCGAACGACTCAAATGAGGAAAAAAACATCGCACGACAAAATTGATCGACGAAAAAACCTCATTAGAGCCCGTTTAACGAACGATCTCACAGCGGGGGTTACTTAGGCTACCCCCTGTTTTGCGCTGTCTCGATGACCAAAGAGCCTATTACATACTGACGTGAGTGAGACCCACGGGGTGACACTTTCGCTCAGCAGATAAGGTGATACTTTCGCTAAGCTTCAACACACTTCGGGACGAAATTCGTTACGCGCCGTATTCATCGAATTGACAAAACCGCTCGGCTCACCTAGTTTTCGGTAGACATGCGACGGATTGGAGAGCGAAGTCTCGCATGAATTTTGCCCGAGACATCTCGTGCCCGCGGTGCGGTAGCGTTTTTCCCTCCGGGAAGATCCTTAACCTTTGTCACTGCGGCTCGCCTCTGTTCGTGCGGTATGACCTGCAAACCGTAAAGGCCAATTTCGCCAAGTCCCCGCTGGAGCGGCGTCCGCCGAGCCTGTGGCGCTATCGCGAGCTCCTTCCGGTTCGGGACGATGCCAACGTTATTTCTTTAGGCGAAGGGTTTACACCGCTGATCGAAGCAAAAAAGACAGCGCAAGCATTCGATCTGGCGAAGCTGTGGATCAAAGATGAGGCGCGCAATCCCACGGGATCTTTCAAGGACCGGGGATTGTGCCTTGCTATCTCGATGGCGAGAGAGTTGGGAATCAACAAGGTAGCCCTTCCTTCCGCAGGCAATGCGGGATCGGCACTCGCCGCTTACGCTGCGCGGGCGGGGATAGAAGCGCACGTGTTTATGCCCAAAGACACACCGAAGGCAAATCAACTGGAGGTGGAAAAATATGGCGGCAAGCTGACCCTGGTTGATGGGCTCATTAACGACTGTGGCAGACTTGTGGCGCAAAGGAAGGACGAGGAAGGTTGGTTCGACGTGTCGACTCTGAAGGAGCCTTATCGAGTTGAAGGAAAAAAGACGATGGGCTTCGAGATTGCTGAACAGCTTGGGTGGCGTCTTCCCGATGTGATTATCTATCCGACCGGCGGCGGCACGGGACTCATAGGAATGTGGAAAGCGTTCAACGAATTTGAAAACTTGGGGTGGATCGATAGCAGAAGACCTCGAATGGTGTCGGTTCAAGCCGAAGGTTGCGCGCCAATTGTCCGCGCTTTTCAGAAGGGCAAAGAGAGCGCCGAGCCGTGGCAAAATGCGGCCACGATCGCTGCAGGGCTGAGGGTACCGCAGGCGATTGCGGATTTTCTCATGCTGCGGATCTTGCGCGAGAGCAAGGGTACCGCGGTAGCCGTCAACGATCGCGAAATGGTGGAGGAAATTGCTTTTATTGGGCGGACCGAAGGCATGCTGTTTTGTCCCGAGGCAGCCGCTGGAGTTGCCGCGCTGCGGCGACTCGTGCAGCAGACGTGGATCAAGCCTGAGGACGAAGTCCTGATTTTCAACACCGCCTCGGGCCTCAAATACTTGGACGATATAGGTATTCGCGCGCAAGGCGTGCGCTAGCGCGGTCGCTCTGAAAACCCCGCGTCTCTCGATCAGATCCGCGGACCGATCCAGCCTTGCGGTGCGAAATCCGGCGGTGCTACAAGGGCAAAGCAAGAGGATAAACCCACGGCGAATCTAGGTTTTGTTGGTCTGGGCGTGATGGGCAGTCGCATGGTAAGTTGCGGGAGATCGAGAGGCCGCACGACAGATTGAGCCGGTCCTGAAAGATATCGGCTCGAAGGTAACCTATGTGGGAAGCAGCCTGGCCGTTGCGATGAAGGTTGCGAGGTGATTACGCGTTTTCCCGCGGAAAAGCTTCTAGTTGCAGGAACGCATTAGTTCACTGCCGGAGGGCCGCTTCCAAGCACACGCGGAACACAGTCGAATTTTGAACAACATCGAAGGGGTCCGGCGCATCACGGGATTCGCGCCTAGAAGCTAGGCGCAAGTAAAAAGTAAAACGCCTGCCCCGTTCCCCCGGAAGCGACATAAACATGCCCACTGAAGTCATTATGCCTGCGCTTGGTATGGCGCAAGAAAAAGGCACTCTGGTCAACTGGCTTAAGGCCGAAGGTGAATCGGTCACCCAGGGTGAGCCTTTGATGGAGGTCGAGACCGACAAGGCTACCGTCGAGATCGAAGCTCCGGCTTCCGGAACCTTGGCCCATGTCTCAGCTCGGGCGGGAGACGAGGTGCCGGTGGGCCAGACCCTTGGCGTGATTTTAGCGGCCGACGAGAACTATGAGACGAGAGCCCCGGCGAACATCTCTCCGCGGCGACAATCGACTACGAGAGAGCCCACGCCGGTGGCTGTCGAGCGGTCCCGTAGCGCGCTTGGGCCGGCGCGGATAGTGGCTTCGCCTGCAGCTAAGAGAATCGCGCGCGAAAAAAATTCGGATCTCGCGCGTATCAAAGGAAGCGGGCCTGAGGGCAGTATTCTCGCAGAGGATGTGCTCCGCGCCTCGGTGGGGGAGGGAGCAGAGATTGTCCCCGGACAAAGGATTGTTCCGCTGAGCGCGATGCGGCGGATTGTCGGCGAGCGCATGGCCAAAAGCAAGCAGACCGCGCCGCACTTCTACACAAGCGTGGATGCGGACATGACGGAGGCGGAAAGACAAAGAGCCAAGCGCAAAGAGCACGGCGCGACTATCGTACCCTCGATCAACGACTTGATTCTTTGGGCCTGCGCCCAGGCTCTGAAAGAATTTCCCCCGCTCAACTCCGCTTTCACCGAACAAAGAATTGAGTTTTATTCGGACATCAACCTGGGCGCGGCCGTGGCGTTGGAGGACGGCCTGGTCGTGCCCGTGATCCGCAATGCTGATCGTTTGAGCCTGGATCAGATCGCGCAGCAGAGCCGGGAACTGGCTGACAAAGCGCAAAAGAAAAAGCTCGTTCCCGCGGACTACGAAGGAGGAACTTTTACAGTTTCTAATCTTGGCATGTTTGGCGTTGACAGTTTTATCGCCATCATCAATCCGCCGCAGTGCGGCATTCTCGCCGTCGGCCAAGTCGCTCGACGAGTCGTCCCCTACGGCGACGGCATTGCCATCCGGTCGATGATGACGATGATCCTGTCCGCAGACCACCGGGTCGCGGACGGTGTCATCGCCGCGAGATTCCTCCAAAAAGTCAAAGGGCTCTTAGAAAAATTGGATATCGCGTAGTATAAAAGATTGCGTTATGCCGTTCGTAAACATAGACGGGATCGTTCATCATTGTGTTGTCGAGGGTCAGAGCAAAGCGGCGACTCTCGTTTTCTCCAACTCGCTCGGCAGCGATCTCAGAATTTGGGATCGAGTGATCCCGCACTTTGTCAATCGCTTCAGGGTCATTCGCTATGACAAGAGGGGACACGGTCTGAGCGATGTTCCCGCAGCGCCCTAGTCCATCGACGATTACGTGCGGGACCTCGCCGGGCTATTGGACAGGCTGGACGTCAACGAAGCCGTCATCTGCGGCTTGTCGATCGGCGGCATGATTGCGCAAGCTTTTGCGGCCGCACACCCTGATCGCGTGCGGGCGCTGGTTCTCTGTGATACTGGAATGACGATCGGAACGCCGGCGATGTGGGATGATCGCATTGCGACGGTCAAGTCGGGTGGACTGAGCCGGTTAGTTGATCCCAGTATGGAACGGTGGTTTACGCAAACGTTTCGCGACCAACAGGCAGTGGAAGTGCGGGGTTATGTCAATATGCTTCTTAGAACTCCCGTAGAGGGATACATCGGCGCGTGTTGCGCCATTCGCGGTGCGGATTTGAGGGAAGCCGCCCATTCTATTGGCAAGCCAACGCTCGTCCTATGCGGGGATAAGGATATTGCGACGCCGCCGGACTTAGGCCGGTCCCTGGCCAGTGCGATCCCTGAAGCGAAGTTTCATCTTATCAAAGACGCCGCGCATCTGCTTTGCATTGAGCGACCGGAGCCGTTCGCCCGGATCCTCATGCAGTTTTTTAGGGAGAAAGAGATTGCCTAACAATCGATTTGGTAAAGGCATGGCGGTGCGGAAAGCCGTTCTGGGGGCTGACCACGTCGCGCGCGCAGAGGCCAATAAGACAAAGCTCGACGCCGACTTTCAGCGTTTTATCACGGAGATGGCATGGGGATCGGTCTGGGCCAGACCAGGCCTTGAGAGAAAGACGCGCCACTTGCTAACGATTGGGCTATTGGCGGCGCTGGGCAGGCATGAGGAACTCACCCTGCATATCCGCGCGACACGAAACACCGGCGTGAAACCCGCAGAAGTGAAAGAGGTGTTTCTCCAAGTCGCGATCTATGCCGGCGTGCCCGCAGCTAACGCCGCTTTTGCGATTGCGAAAAAAGTCTATAACGAAATTGACGGCGATAAGACCTCGAAGAAAAAGAGGTAAGGGTTATGACACTGATCAAACCATACAGGCGGCGGGATTGGTCTTCCGAGCCGCCCTATCTTTACGAACCCTACGGATCGACCGTGCTTAGATCGCCGCGTAAACCTTTGGTAGCGGTGCGCCATACGCTCTCAGAAATTACGGGTTCGATCTTTGGGCGCGAGGCCGGTTGGACGGCAGGCACGGACCTGACTCGTAACGCCGGCACTGGAGGCGAGGCGATCGGCGAGCGGATCATTGTCGCCGGGCGAGTACTGGACGAAGACGAGAGACCGGTGCCAAACACGCTCCTGGAAGTCTGGCAGACCAATGCTGCCGGTCGCTATATTCATAGAAACGATCAGCACCCTGCGCCGCTCGATCCGAATTTCATCGGCGCGGGGCGCTGCCTGACCAAGGAGAACGGGGAATATCGCTTTCTTACCATTCGACCCGGAGCCTATCCTTGGCGCAATCACCCCAATGCCTGGCGCCCCTCGCATATTCATTTCTCGTTGACTGGTCCAAGCTTTGTGACCCGTCTGGTAACCCAGATGTATTTCCCGGGGGACCCTCTGGTGCCGCGCGACCCGGTTCTCAATAGTATTCCAAGCGTAGA
>JBOHVR010000539.1:0-3324 GCA_050735755.1 Binatia bacterium | reverse complement strand
GCGAGGCGGACCGCCGGGCTTCCTCTAGCTTCTGCGCATCAAGCCAACGCAAACACGCACTGGCGCTAGTGACGACAGATGCGAGCGGCTGATTAATCTCATGAGCAATTGAAGCAGTCATCTCTCCCAGAGTTGCCACCCGCGTAACGTGAGCCAATTCCGCCTGCGTCTTCCGTAGCGCCTCTTCGGTCCGCTCCCGCTCGATACCCTGCGCGATGGAGTCTGCGATCGATGCGAGCGCATCGAGTGTGGTCGCTGAAAGGCGCTGTCGAGCAAACATTGCCATCACTCCGACTACGCGATCCTGGACAATGAGCGGATAGCCGGCGAAGGAAACCATTCGCTCATTGCGCGCCCAAACCTTGTCATTTATCCGTGGATCGCTTAGGACGTCATTGGTTAAATGGGGTCTCTTCTCTTGGGCAATCAGGCCGATTTTCAGTTTGCCCAACTGGATGCGGCTATGGGGACCATCGAGATGCGTATACATCCCCGCACTGGCCTGCAGTTCCAACATGTTTTTCTCTTTGTTCAGTGTCCAGATTCGAGCGAAGGCCGCATCAAGGTGCCTAACGATCGCCTCTGCGGCCCCTTGCAAAATCTCTCCCAAGTGCGCTGGCTTAGAAAGAGATGCGCTCACATTGGCACGAACACTTGCTTGGCGTACGCGCGCCTCCTCGGCGAGCTTGCGCTCGGTCAAGTCGAGCACGGTACCCACGAACTCCACAAGATCTCCGGATGAGTTGAAAACCGGATGGCCTGTTCTGTGCATGTATCTCATCGTGCCGTCCGGCAGAACGATTCGGAAATCCTGTCCATAGTCCGTCTTCTCACGGACTCCTCTCTCGATGACTTCAGCGGCGCTGGGTCGATCGTCGGGATGAATCCGCTTCATAAGTGCTTCAAATGACGGCATCCCATCTTCCGGATCGAAGCCGAATATTCGGAAATGTTCCTGCGACCAGTGGACGATCTCTTTGGTGGGGACCTTAAATGCCCAACTGCCCGTATGGCTCAGTCTCTGGGCTTCCGCCAGGTAGTATTCGCTGCGTCGTAGGGCCTCCTCGGAGCGTTTTTGCTCGCTCAAGTCGAGCACGAAAGCGACACCTTCGTTTCGACTTCCCTCTAACAATGCGGGGCCGACCAGTACCGGCACGCGACTGCCGTCTTTGCGGAAGTATTCCTTCTCGAAAGGTTCGCAGATGCCGGTTGCGGCAAGCTCTGCCAACGCCTGTTCGTCGGCCGCGCGCCATTTGTCGGGCGTTATCTGCCTCCAGCTAACCCGACCTGACACGAGATCCTCGCAGTCGTATCCCACCATGCGAAGAAAGGCTTCGTTGGCCTCAATAATCTGACCTTCGAGATTCCAGATGACGATGCCGATGATGTTCGCCTTCACCAGCCGCCGGACCTTGGCTTCCAACCCTTTGGCCAGTTCTTGCAGCGCTGTTTCCGCCTTTTCGCGCTCGGCGATTTGGAATTTGAGGTCGTCGATTGACGCCACAGCTTGATACCCTGCCGACGCGAACCGACCCAGGCTTTCAAGCAGTCGCAGGTCCTCGGCGTCGAAGTTGCGGTGATGAGTGTGGGCGATTGCCCAGATCGTGCCGACCGCTTTGCCATTGACGTAAAAAGGGACGAGCAGCCCCTCTTCGGCAAGCGGTGTCGCCGGACGCAAATATGGATAACGTCGCTCCCAGTGAGTGAACAGCATCGGAACGTTGCGGTTGAGCACATCACCGCACGGGCCGAAATCGCGCGGGGTGCCGCCGCCGATGTGTGGCTGCCACGCGCCCGCTATGGCTGCCCAGTAGAACCTTTTTTCGTCTTTCGTCAGGAGACTCAGGCCGGCGGAATCGGCTTGCACGACCTCCAGGATTTTCTCGGCCAGCGTTTGCAGAATGGTGCGCGGCGAGTCGGCCAGTGCGTTGACCAGCGTCACAAGCGCGCGATTCTCCGTCTCGTAATCGGGCGGACGCGATGGGCGACGATACAATTCCTCCGTGCGAAGGATCGATTCGAGAGGAACTGCGCCATCCAAAATTGAAGCCTCAAGAGGAACGTCACTCGTCATCTGATCAGACTCGGTCACGTTTCACCTCCACGGGGAACTTTACACCGAACGGTGTGTTACGTGCTCACCAAAAGAGAAAAGTGTTTATCGTCCGACACGTGTCGGGACGGGACAAATTCCTCATCTTCCGAAAGCGTCTCGACGATGTATGTCGCCAGCTCTGTCACACTCTGGAACTCCTACAGACGCGGTTGATTATCCAACACTGTCTTATTTGCTGCTAGCGTGCAGCGTAAATTGAAAAGTTGCGCCTGGACCATCATTGGGTATAGCCCATAGCCGCCCGCCGTGGGATTCTATAATCGAACGGCTGATCGCCAGGCCCATGCCCAAGCCTTGAGGCTTGGTCGTATAAAAGGCCTCGAAGAGATGATCGAGATTCTCCGGATCAATCCCCGGTCCCGAATCCTGCACTGAGATCACTACCTGCTTCGATTCATTTGTGCCGGATCGAATCAACAACTCTCGTGGACCATTGCTAAGGCCGCTCATCGCCTCGATCGCGTTCATCACCAGATTCAGAATCACTTGTTGCAATTGGACGCGGTCTGCCAAAACGACCGGTACTTGCTCGGAGAGTTGGGTCTCTAACGCTATGTTGTTTCGTTGGATCTCGCTGCGCGCCAACGCAATAACTTCATGTATCGTCTCGTTAACGTCGAGCCAGTCCTTTTGCGGCGGCGCTTTCTTGGTCAGCGAACGTATTCGGCCAATGATTTTGCTGGCCCGATGACCTTCTGCAATCACCCGCGAGGCGGACCGTCGGGCTTCCTCCAGCTTCTGCGCATCAAGCCAACGCAAACAGGCACTAGCGCTAGTGACGGCGGCAGCGAGCGGCTGATTGACTTCATGGGCAATAGAAGCGCTCATCTCTCCCAGAGTTGCGACCCGCGTAACATGGGCCAAATCCGCCTGCGACTTGCGCAGCGCCTCTTCCGTTCGCTTGCGCTCGGTCACGTCGCGTATGATCCCACTAAAGAACCGCTCGTCTCTCGTCCCCGCCTCGGCAAACGAAACATCCAGATTAATCTCTCTTCCGTTCTTGTGCAGCCCAGGCAAAGACACGGCGTTCCACGAAATCCGTTTCTCCCCGGTTTCCAGATAACGACGCATGGCCTCCTCGTGGCGGTGCCGCATGCGTTCAGGCATGAGCACCGTGATTTTCTGGCCGACTATTTCCGCTGGGGTATAGCCGAAGGCCTTCTCCACCGCCCCGTTGACGAACAGAATTGTGCTCGTCTGGTCTATCG
>JBOHVR010000538.1:0-4531 GCA_050735755.1 Binatia bacterium | reverse complement strand
GCCTTGTTCGGCGCCACGGCGAGCCGGTGGAGCGGGCGGAGCTCAATGCGAGCGGCTGGGCTTTCAAAGTCCGCCGCCATGCCTTCAGTTTTCTTAGACCCAATTCTACGGAAAGTTCTCTGGCTTCGTGGCTCAACGCGCGCGGCCCCGGACCGTATTCCGGAACGTTGAAAGGCGGCGCGCTGCCAGGGGCGCTGGATCCCAGCCTCACTCACGGCGCCAACCTGTCGTTTGAGTAATCCGAATAGTCATCGGATTATAGGCGCGTCCAGGTCATCTACGTGAGAATTCCTCCCGCGCTACGTCACCGCGATTTTCGTTTTTTCATCACCGGTTTTCTTCCGAACGAGACCGGCGAGTACATTCATTTCGTGGTTCAGAATTGGCTCGTTTGGGAGTTGACCCAATCGGCCTTCTACCTGGGGTTAATCGGGTTTTTTGAATTCGCGCCGCGTTTTGTCTTCGGGCCGATCGGGGGAGTGATCACGGATCGGATGGACCGGAGGAAGCTTATCATTTTGAGCGGAGCGATCAATCTAGTACAGGCGCTGGTTTTTGCTTTTCTGGTGTTTTCCGGTCTGCTTCAGTTTTGGCATATCGTGGTTTTGGTGATGTTGATGGCCGCGGTCAGCTCCATTCGAAGCGCGGCACAGCAAGTGTTCGTTTTTTCGTTGGTTCCGCAACAAGCCGTTGTCAGCGCTCTCGCGCTTCACTCGGCGATTCACAACTTGACTAAAGTCATTGGCCCCTCGATAGGGGGTGTGCTGCTCGCTTTGGCGGGCCCAGGCCCTTGTCTACTCGTGCAGGCGGTGACGATTGTGTGGATGCTGGGATTTCTTTTCAAGCTGCCGTCTCCGGCCGCGGCAATCGTTGAAGGCAGAGGAGAATGGCTAAAAGACATCGCCGAAGGGGTGTCTTACCTGCGCCATAATTATCGCGTCTTTACGACCCTTCTCGTTACCTATTCGAACGGTTTCTTCGGAATTTCCTATACGCAGTTCATGCCCTACTTTGCCCAGGAAGTCTTGCAGGTCGGTCCAACCGGCTATGGACTTTTGGTGTCAGCGCCGGGGGCGGGCGCCGTCGCGATCAGCTTTTTGCTTGCCACGCATACGCGGCTCAGGCGCATGCGACAACTACTTTTAGGAGGCAGCTTGATTTACGCGTCGGCGATTTTTCTTTTCGCAGTCTCTCCCTATTTCCTATGGTCTCTCCTGATTCTGGCAGTGGTTGGCGCAATGCAAATGAGCTACCGCGTCTTGGCTCGCGCCATTATTCAAGAAGAGTGTCCGGATCATCTTTTGGGCCGGGCGATGAGTCTATTCCTGCTGGATCGCGGCTTTGGCTCACTGGGCGCCTTGTGTATCGGCACTGTCGCCGCCATTATTCCCGTGCCCATCGCGGTGGCCGGAAGCTCCGTGCTCGCGGGCCTGGCAGCGTGGGGGATTCCCAGGATGCCGATGCGGAGGGAAGTTGCGCCTGCCGAAGCCCGAGACCCGCGGTTTGACGAGCGAAAGACAGAGTTGTAAAAATGGGCACGCGGCGCTCGAGTCGCCTAAAGATCGATCCATGTCGAGGAAGAAATCTCCGAAAAATTTCTGCTTCATGTTTGGGTCCTCCTCATGAATTTAGTTAGCATTCCTAACTACACTTCGCGCGCGACTAGCCCTATATCGTCCGGCAAGCGGGGGAAGACTCCCTCGTCATCGGGACGGACTACGGCCACACCGACACATCGAGCGATGTCGATGCGATCAAGATATTCAGGGCACGGACGGACCTAACGCCCGAAGTGAAGCGCAAGATCTTGAGCGACAATGCGCGCGCGCTGTACGGGTTGTAATCCTCTCGCCGAATGTCCCCAAGCCGTCTCCCCCTCTTGCTCGTTGTCTTTATTCCTGAGTTCCGTAAGCGTTGATCGATAGGTTGGGACCAAAGGGCCAAGATTCACTAGCATTTTCCAAACCGTACTTTTTTGCTGCTTGGCTGCCCAAACAGCGGTCAGGCTCTCCCTCGTGACGCTGAAGGCGAAGTGACTCGCCTACTCCGAGCTCGACGGCAAATCCTTGGAAAGCGACTTATCGCTGCAATGCCAGGAAAGCGAACACTTGAGCAGCTTCGTAAACTTTTTGGACGGAAACAACATCGTGGTCGGTGTGTTGAAAGCGAATATCGCGCGCGCCGTAGTTGATGGCCTGAATGCCCTTTACATTGAGCAGGCCTGTGTCATTGGCGGCGGTTGAATAGGAGTACTTGGGATCACGGTTCAGCATTGTGCGGATCGCGCGACTGAGCGACCGCACGACTGCGGCGTCCCTGGCAACCTCGCTGGGATACATGAAGTCTTTTTGCCGCGCCTCGACCTGAAACGGCGCCAAGTTTCCAACGGTTGCCTTGATCTGATTGATTGCGGCCGCCGGATCATCGCCTGGCAGCAGCCGGCGATCGAAGGTAATCCGGCATTCGTTTTGGATCGTGTGCGTGGCTCTGGGGAAGCTTTCAATCGAAGTGGGTGTCAGCGATACGCGGCCAAGCTCGCGATGCTCGCGGGCGGAAGGGTACGGCATCAACATTTGAAGTTTTTCTAGCACCTGCATCGCGCCCTCAATAGCGTTAATTCCTTCCCACGGTCTGCTGCTGTGGGTCTGCTTGCCTCGAACCGTAACGAGAATGTCGACGCGGCCCTTGTTCCCGAGCTGGATTTCAGGGGGGCCGTCGATAATCGCCCAATCGGCATGCACATCATCGTGCTCGAGGATATAGGCAAGAGAATCGTGCTTGCCGGTTTCCCCCGCCGTACTTGCGACGAAATAAATATCGCCCGCCAGGTCGCCGCGGTGCGTGGCGGCGAGTTTCATGGCCGACACCATTGCAGCCAAACTGCCTTTTTGCTCGCATGCGCCTCTGCCCCAAACGCATTCGCCGTCGATGCCATAGGGCGCTCCATCGATGACGGCGCCGGAGTAAGGATTTTCCATCGTGCTGGGAGCAGCGTTCATCGCATAGCCGACGAGCAAGAGACTCTTACCTCCGGGCGAGCCTTTGACGGAAGCAACGAGATTGCCCATGCCATCGATACGGGCAGGCAGGTCAACTCTTTTGATCTCGGGCAGCACGACTTCTCTAATCAGCGCCAGGACTCTAGGTTCGGCCTCGAGTAAATCCGTTTGCGGGCTGGGAAACTGTACAAGCCTGACAAGAAGGTCTCGGACTTGATCGTAGTGGAGATTTTCTTTGATCAGTTTCTTGGCCGTTTCAGCGTCCATCGTCTACGCAAAGAAAGTAAAAAGACACAATTGAAAACCTATAAGGCATTAGAAAACCCGAAACCTGAAATCTTCCCTCCTACGGTCCCTCATACTGCGCGCCAACTTTTCCCAACCGCCGGGCTATAACAATCATCAAGGTGGAAATGATGCTGACGATTATCGCGAGCGAGCACATCGGGCCGTAGTTGCCATCGACGTAAAAGTGATAGAGGAGCGGTCCGACCGGCTCTGAATTCGGCGAATAGAGAAAAACCGACGTGCTGAATTCGCGCAGGTAAATCGTACCGAGGATGATCCAGCCGGCGATGAAGCCGGGGCGCATCAAGGGTAAGAGAACCCGGCGGAACGTCGTCAAAAATCCGGCGCCACAGGCTTTGGACGCGTCTTCGAGTTCGTCGTGGATCTGGATGATGGTGCTGGTCATCGAGCGCAGGCCATAGGGGAGGAAGCGCGTAATATAGCCGATGAGAAGAATCCACAATGTGCCGTAGATAGGAAGCGGAACGTAGACATAGGTCCAGAGCAGACCGATGGCGAGCGCCGTTCCCGGAAAAGCCCAAGGAATGAACGTGAGGCCCTCAATGAATACTTTCGCCGCGCTTTTGGTTTTGGTTGTCACGTAAGCGGTGAGCGAAGCCAGAATCATGCACAAGGTGGCGCCTCCGACCGCCAACAACAGGCTGTTCTTGAGCGCGCGATAGGTCCGGCCGTCCGTCAGATTGGCGCGATAGTTGTCAAGGGTCAGCAGGTCCCAGGTTTTTTCGCCGGGGACATGAACATAGGTTACGAATGACACAAACAGCAAAGCGATGAAGGGGAGCACGACGACCAACAACAAAATTAATCCGGCGAGCGCGGACGCAAAATAACGCCACTTGCCCAAATCTATGATCATCGGGCGGTAACCGCGTCCGGTTACCGTCACGTAGCGCTCTGTCCGCAAAGTCAGGCGACGATAACAATAGACAAAAAGCATCGTGATCAATAAGAGCGATACGGCGTAAGTGGCGGCAATGTTTTGATTAGGAGGAAAGGCCCCGATCGCTTCGCGGTAAATCTTGGTCGTAAAGACCTCGATGCGCGCCGGCAGGGCGATGATCGCGGGAGTCTCAAAACTCTCAATGGCCCGCACGAAGTTGAGTGTCCACGCTGCTAAAAGAGCCGGTCTCACGATGGGGAAGGTGATGCGCCAGGCGATCTGCAGCTGATTGGAGCCGGCCACGCGCGCCGATTCTTCCAAAGCGGGGTCCATGGAGTGGAGC
>JBOHVR010000537.1:0-5302 GCA_050735755.1 Binatia bacterium | reverse complement strand
AGGAGGAGGTTGAAGGGCACGCCCGCAGCTTGTTAGCTATGAGCGTCTGCTACCGTTCCCCCGCCCCGTTGGGCCGCCGGCGGGGTGTTTCGGAAGAGGCTCCATCGTCGCCATCCGCAAGATAACCTCCTGCCCCACCTTGCTATGGAGAATGTCTTCAGGATTGATAAACAGCGAACCGCTGCTCGTATAATGGACGGGCGGCTTGTCGAACTTAATTGCCAGTTTCTTTTGTTCCATGTTGGCTACGATTCTCCTCCACGGGCGCGGTAATTAAGATAGTTCACCCGTGACACTCCGTCAACGCGGGGCACGCTTTCACATAGATACCGAGCCAGGCAAGAGCATAGGAGATCCGCGAGCGCCTACATTAACTCTCTGATCAGGGATTGAGCGATGTCCGGAGAAACACCCAGGGATCGGTGCGAGAGCGGTCCGCCTTCAGCAAGGACCGGTTCCAACTGATCCAGCGCGGGCAGATCGTCGCGTTTCCAGAAAAGGCCGATGGGAATGACTTCTCCCCACATGTAGGCTTTCTCCATGGCGCTGCGGAAGTCCGTCGGGTCGTGGTTCATGTCTTCGAGTTTACGCGTGCGCTGCTTAAAGAAATCGTGGCTGTTCTCATGATTATAGGTGACGCACGGGCTGAACACGTCAATGAGCGCGAAACCCTTGTGCTGGATGCCGCCTTTGATCAATTCTACCAGGTGCTTTTGCTGTCCCGTGAAACCGCGCGCCACATACGTTGCTCCTACCGCTATTGCCAGCGGTAACGGATTGATGGGATTTTCCACGCTGCCAAAAGGCGTGCTCTTGGTTTGCATTCCCTTCATGCTGGTGGGTGAGAGTTGTCCCGTGGTAAGCCCGTAAATCTGGTTGTCCATGACAATGTAGGTTAGATCTACGTTGCGGCGCATCGTATGAACAAAATGATTGCCGCCGATGCCATAGCCGTCGCCGTCGCCGCCCGTCGCGATAATCTTAAGCTCATGGTTGGCGAGCTGGGCGCCGGTTGCCACGGCAAGAGCGCGCCCGTGCAGGGTATGCATGCCGTAAGCATTGATGTACCCCGGCAGGTTGGACGAGCAGCCGATGCCGCTGATCGTCATGACCTGATAAGGAGGAAGGTTAAGGTCGACGATCGCCTGCTTGAGCGCGGCAAGGACGCCGAAGTCGCCGCATCCGGGGCACCAGTCCGGGTCGACTTTGCCTTTGAGGTCTTTGACGGTCATTTTTCCGCCCTCAAACCGGGGTGGGACTCCGCGAACCTCTCTCTCGACAACTGCCATAATCTTCTCCTTCTTTCGGACTCACGCTTCCGAGTTTCGAATTCCGAGTTGTGATTTTGACGCGAAACCCGAAACGCGAAACTTTCTTATACCTGTATCTCGTGAACCGGCACGTATTTGGCCGCGGCGCTTGCCAGTATTTTCTTCACGCCGTCGACGATGTGGTGCGGCATGAAAGGCTCGCCGTCATATTTTCTTATGTGGCCGTCGGCAGTAATGCCAGTTTCTGATCGCAAATAACGCGCAAACTGACCGCTGTAGTTGTTTTCCACGATGATGATCTTCTTGCTTCTGGCGAGGAGCGAGGTAATCGCGTCAGCGTGCAGCGGCACCAGCCACTTCACTTGCAGATTGTTGGCGACAATTCCTTCTTCGTCCGCGAGTTTCTGCGCCGCCTCGTGAATGACTCCTTCCGTCGAACCCCAGCCCACAAGCGTCACCTGGGCGTCGCCCGGACCGTAGAGCTGGGGCGGTTGTAGCAGCGCCAAAATTCCATCCATCTTGCGCATGCGCTTTTCATGGATCGCTTGCCGCTTGTTAGGATTGGTGAACTCATCGCTGATCAAAACACCGTCTTCATCGTGTTCGTCGGTAGCAACTACGTGGACGTACCCCGGTGTGCCTGGAAGAGCGCGCGGCGAGATGCCAGTTTCGGTGAACAGGTAGCGTTTGTAGCCGCCGTTTACCGCTGGAGTGTTGCCGTTCAACCCGATGACTTCGCCACGTTCGATGGGCACGTTGAAATCGAGCTCTGCGGGATCGACGCTCGATCTTCCTTCGGATAAGAGCAGGTCCGAAAGGATGATCCCCGGGCACTGGAACTTATCCACGAGGTTGAAAAGGTCGGGGACGATTTTGAAACAGTCAGTAATGTTGGTGGGCGCGACGATGATACGCGGGTAGTCTCCTTGGCCTGCGCCCATCACCTGCCACAGATCGCCTTGTTCCGTTTTGGTGGGTACGCCCGTGGCTGGGCCGGCGCGCTGAACGTTGATGCAGACGACGGGAATTTCCATCATCGCCGCCGATCCGAGCGCCTCGCTCATCAACGCAAAGCCGCCGCCGGAAGTGGCGCACATGGCGCGGCAGCCGGCATGGGCGGCGCCGATCGCCATGTTGATGACGCCGATCTCGTCCTCCACTTGCCGCACCATGATGCCCAGTTGACGCGCATGCCGCGCCATCCAGTGCAGCACGCCGCTGGATGGGCTCATGGGATAGGCGCAGTAAAAGCGCACGCCGGCAGCGGCGCCCCCCATCGCGAGAGCCTGATTGCCCTCGAAGAAGGCGAGCTTTTTCCCGGTATCGGGAAGAACGAATGGAAACGGTTTGAAGTGCAGGTCCGCATGATCGTAACCGGCGCGCGCGACGCCGACGTTTTCGGCGATTACGGCTTCACCCTTGCGCTTGAACTGGAGCGTCAGAATATCTTCGAGTACCTTGAACTCCACGCCGATCAAGCGCAGCACGGCCGCCAAGGCGATCGTATTCTGGACCAAATCGCCTTTGATGTTGGGCGCAAGCTCTTTGACGGAGAACGGACAGAGCTGAACGCCATCGGAGGCGTTCTCGGGCTTGATCTTGTCGCTGTTGTATAGGACCGCGGCGCCGCTACGGAGCAATTTGAGGTGGCGATTCATCGTGTCCTGATTGAGCGGAATAAGGACATCGAACTTGTCCCCCTGGCTCAAGACCGGCTGGTCACTGGTCCGCAGGGTGAGGAAGATGTGGCCGCCGCGAATGATCGATTGGTAAGCGTTGTAAGCGTTGAGGTGAAGACCGCGGCGCACGAAGATACGAGCTAAAATATCGCCCGGTGTGGCAATTCCCTGACCTGCGGCCCCGCCGATGCCGATTGAAAAATCAACTTTTCCCATAGCTGACCCCCTTCCGAAGGCGGCGCGAAAACGACGGCTGTGTCTACAAGATGCTCTGCCTTGCGGTCTAGCAGGCTGCTGATGAAAAACCCTTTCGGAGTCCTTCGACGGGGCTCAGGACGAACGGAGGTGACTTGATATTGTTGATGATTTTCCGTTCATGCTGAGGCTCTCGAAGCATTCCTAATCTTTTTTCAGCAACCTGCTAGCGCCTTCTTATCTCCGTTCACGACAAGATGCAAGGTTTTCCGAATGTCTGAGAAAGAGGACCGACTGCTTGAAGAGAATTGAATGACTCAAACCGTTCAAGAGTTTCAAAAAGTTCAAACGATTCAAGGCTGTTTGACGATCAATCGGTCTCGGATGTTTCGCTGGCGCGTTTGCGTTTGCGCGCGAGCGTGTGCGTGGAGTAGCCGTAGAAAACTTCCGCGGCCTCTTTGAGAGTCTCCGATAACGTGGGATGGGGATGAATGGTCTCGGCGATGTCCTGTGCGGTTGAGCCCATTTCGATGGCCAGAGCGCCTTCGCTGATCAGTTCTCCCGCGCCGGCGCCGACAATGCCCACGCCAAGGACGCGTTCGCTTTCGGGGTCGATGATCAGCTTGGTCAAACCATCGGGACGATCCATGCCCAGCGCTCGTCCCGATGCAGCCCAGGGAAAGCGGGCGACCTGAACCTCGATGTTTTTTTCCTTGGCCTCCGCTTCGGTCAAGCCGCACCAGGCAACTTCAGGATCGGTGAAAACAACGGCAGGAATAACCGGATGATTCATGCCGCTCTCCTCGCCGATGATCGCTTCCACGGCAACGCGCGCTTCCTTGAAGGCTTTGTGCGCGAGCAGGACCCCGCCGGCAACGTCGCCGATAGCGAAGATCGCGGGGTCCGCGGTCTGGAGCTGGGGGTTAACTTTGATGAACCCTTTCTCGTCGCGGGAGACCTTGGTGTTTTCCAGACCCAGATCGTCGCAATTGGGCACGCGCCCGACCGAGACCAGGACCCGGTCGTACAGCTCCTCGATTCTTTGTTTTTGATACTCCATCTCGACCTTGATTTGCCGGCCGGCCGTTGCCATCCTGACAACTTTCGTATTCAGGCGGACCTCGCGGAAGGCTTTCGCGGCGTAACGCGCGACGGGCCGAACCAAGTCCGCATCGGCGCCGAGCAAAATCGCGCTCAGCGCTTCCACGAGAACGACGCGGCTCCCCAGGGTTGCGTACACCGTGCCCAGCTCCATGCCGATGTAACCGCCGCCCACGATCAGGAGCTTCTCCGGCACCTCTTCGATCTCCAGAGCCTCAGTCGACGTCATGATCCGTTTGTTGCCCAGGTCGAACGCGGAAGGCAGCGCCGGCTGGGAGCCCACGGCAATGATCGTTTTGTCGTAGGTGATAAATTTCTGCCCTTCTTCGGTCTCGACCCTGAGCGTGTGAGAATCCTCAAAATGCCCCCGGCCGCACAAAACCTCGACATTTCGTTTCTGCGCCAACGTGCCGATGCCTTGACTCAATTTGTCGATAACCGACTCTTTCCAGGCGCGCAGTTTATCGAGATCGACTTCAGGCGCGCTGAAGCTGATGCCGTGGGCCTTGGCTTCGTTGGCTTGGCGGACGAGTTGAGTCGCGTGCAGCAATGCTTTGGAGGGAATGCACCCGCGATTCAAGCAAACTCCGCCCAGACGTTTGTCCTGGTCGACCAGAACGACTTTCCTGCCTTTGTCAGCGGCGTAGAAGGCCGCTGTGTACCCGCCGGGACCGGCGCCTAGAACGAGCAGTTCAGTTTTCTGCGGTTCCATGGGTCAAAATTTCAGATCTTCTTCGTTAGGATTTTCCAGCGCTTTGGCTACCGCGAGGGCAAAGCGGGCACCGTCGGCGCCATCGATGAGACGATGATCGTAAGAAACGCCGAGGGTCAAGATCATGCGCGGCTCGACGCCGCCATTGCGCACGACCGGCTTGAGAACTCCCTGTCCAAGACCCAGGACCGCAACCTGGGGCTTGTAAATGAGCGGAGTGAAATGCGTGCCGCCGATCCCGCCGAGATTGGAAAGCGTAAAAGTTCCTCCCTGCAGCTCTTCGATTCCGATCTTTCTCTGGCGCGCCTTTTCCGTGATGTGCGCCAGTTCCAGGGAGAGCTGAT
>JBOHVR010000536.1:0-2979 GCA_050735755.1 Binatia bacterium | reverse complement strand
GCGGTAAGAGAGACGGTGACCAAAGAGTTCAAAATATACGAAGGCGCGAAGGCCGCACTGGAAAAGACCGAGAAAGAGGCTCAGGAGAGAAGGGACGAGGAGAAGGAGATGAAATAGAACTCTTTCGTCCGTTCGCGCGCAGAGAATATCAATGATCATCCGTGACCTGGACCCATAAGAGCAATAAGAGAAAGGAAGATGCTATGAAGATCATGAGCCTAGGCAAAAAACCGAGGAAAGCGTCCGCCGCCGAGATCACGGAATTGGAAAAGCCCTGGAACCGTTACGCGTCGCCCGGCACGCGCGTGGAGGTCGCCTTTCCCGACGATTTCGAGGGGTCGCAGGTCTGGGGAGCTTTGGCCCAGCAGAAAATGCAGAACGGCCTCGATCACATTATGGAGGCGCCCTCCCTCATCCGGAAGATCGTATGGGCAGCCGAGAATGGGTATGACGCGGTCGTCCAGAGCAACACGTTCGACCCGGGCATCGACGGCGCGCGGCTTTCTGTTTCTATCCCCGTCATCGGCCCTTTCCGGACCACGATTCATACCGTCGCGAATCTGGTCGATCGGATCGGCATTGTCGTTCCGCTCCCGTCCCACGTTCCCTATACATGGCGTCTCTTACGCACGATGGGTATGGACGGATTCGTCACCGGCATACGGAGCCTCGGGATCTACGGCGCGGACGTTAACCAACGGAAACAGGAACTCACCAACAAAACAGCCGAGCTGATTCGCGATCTCGTCAATGAAACGGGTGCCCACGCCGTCATCCCGCTCGGCGGCGCGCTGATTCCCAACGTGGTTGATCCCGCGGACCTTCAAGAGATAACCGGCGTGCCGGTCTATAACACTAAGGCGATCTCGATCCGGGTCGCCGAGATGTGCGTAAACCTGGGGTTGACCCACAGCCCGCTGACGTATCCGCGCGGTAAACTGACGTATCAGGATTTCGGTGGCAAGGTAACATGATTCCCGATTGCCGCGCGGATATTCCCAAGGACCGGATTAATCTCGCGCGCGCGGTCTCCCTTGCTGGTGGAAACAGGAGAATCCTTATCGCCGAACATTCCAAAAGGGAACAGGTAATACGAGCCGAAGCGACAAGCAGAGCTCAGAGCGGCTGTTCTCATCTGGAAGGCCAGCAGATTTGAATCTCGTTTGACATTCCAGGCTGCCCCATGAAATTATGCGATAGACCGACGCTGAACGTTCTCGACCCTTCTTGACGGCCAGAGCTATGCTGTAATAAGTGGTTAGGCATCAGCGGGGCTCAAGCGCAATCGGCCGGATTTTTCGATCCTAGCTTCTTCGCTTTGTTTTTACACTCGCGCGGGCTGGAGTCGACAGCCGGGCTTAAGGCGTGGAAAGCCTCGCATTCTCAGGAGGTGAAGCATGGAGGCCAGCTCTTTCAAAACAGTCGTGTCAGTCTTTTTTGTGGGCTTATGGGTCCTCGCTACCAGTAGCCTGGCCGCCGAACCTAGTGCTGCCCTGTTGAAGGCCAAAAAAGACGCTGAAGCCAAGGGCTACATCTTCGAAACCAGCCACGATGCAATTGTGGCCAAGGCCAGAAGGGAGGGGCGCGCCAAATCCCTCAGCAGCTTAGACCCTGAGGTTCATCCTCATATGATGGAAAGCTTCAAGAAAAAGTATCCCTTCCTCGACGTTGAGATGGTCGAGATCCAAGGACCCGATGCCGCCCAGCGCTTCGTCATGGAACTGAAAGCGGGGACTGCCCGCGAGTGGGACATTTCCAACGCCTCCACCGATTTCTACCCGGAGTACCCTCCTTTTTCAAAAAAGTTCGACATTCTGGGCATGGCAGAGCACGGAATACTGAAAATTTCGCCCAAGATGATCGACCCCAAGCACCGTAATTTCGTATCCCTTACCACCGGTATCAGCGTGCCGGTTTACAACAAAAGGCTCATCTCAGAGGACAAGGTCCCTGACAAATGGGAGGACTTTCTTAAGCCCGAGTTTAAGGGAAAGAAATTTCTGGTGGATATCCGCCCCCATGTTTTTGCGGCCTTTCCCGCCTGCCCTAAAGAAGGTCTCGGTCCAGAGTGGACGACGAAGTTAGCTAAAGGGTTACGCGACCAAGAGCCGGTCTGGTTTCGGGGCAACAGCAGGGCGATCGGCGCGATCCAGGCGGGGGAGTATCCGCTTCACTTTGCACTCCACTATCAGTCGGTCGTAAGAGCGATGCAGAAAGATCGTACCGGCGCGCTCCAGCTCAAGATCATCGAGCCGGTACCCGTGCGGTTCTCAAGCTTCGAGACGATACTGAGCTCCGCCCCTCATCCTTATGCCGCGCTATTGCTCCTGGAGCATGAAGCCAGTCCTGAGGGACAGGATTTGATCGATAAGTATTACCCCCAAGTAGCATCGGTTTATTCGCCGGGAAGTCACCTGTCTAAGGTGCTCAAGGGTAAGAAGCTTTGCGTCAACGACTTTGAGACCTTCCATAACTCCACTAAATGGATGGCGCAGGCGTTCGAGGCCTTTGGCTTTCCCAAGGCGGACAGGAAATAGGTGTAGGGCTCTCCTGGAGCGGCATCTCCAACCGGATTCTGCGTTCAACTTGCCTGGTGGGTGATCTTAAGGCGTCGGCGTACACCATGCTGCTTATTTCCTTAATTCCCAGCTCGTTGCTCAACGTACTCTCCTTGTTTCCTCTGATGAACCGGATAGCCGCTAAAGTTGCCCTAATCGTGTTCACGATAGAATCACGACCGTTGAAGTCGTGAATCGATTCCAAATCAATCTGTTCAAGCCCGGACTCTTCGGGGTTCTTTTTTGGCTCCGGGCGTCATTGTTGTCGCAAAATGTCCGTTCTTGACTCCCGTAGATTCTTAGTTACTCCCGGAAGTCGCATAGAGCCGGCCGTTTGATGTTGGAATGATCCTTGCTCCCGATAATCCTTAAAACATCCCTACGAGCCCAATATGATGCAAATCACAGACCTCCTCAAAAC
>JBOHVR010000535.1:0-3849 GCA_050735755.1 Binatia bacterium | reverse complement strand
GAACGGTCCTGGGTCTATTAACCTATAGGTGTGCTTTTCGAAAACAAACGGTCGGGAAAGCGGATTCTTTGCTCAAACTTATTCGGAGGGAGGAATGGACGTAATGAAGTCATTCATGCGCGGATACACATGCTGGTTTGCCGTGGTTGGTTTTGTGCTGGTAATGACGAGCAATCTTGACGCTGATGAACAAGCGGACCACGACGCGTTGCGCAAGATCAAAGCGGTCTACGAAGAAGCGGTGAAATCGGATGACCTAAGCAGGCTCTTGCCTCATCTGAGCGAAAACCTGACCGCGGTAACGCCGACGGGCGAAGAAGTCAAGGGTGGGCAAGAATTGCAAGCATACTTCAAAAGAATCTGGGATCTCATCGGCAAAGGAGGAGCCTACCAGGTGAAGGTCAACGTGACCAACACGGACTTGTACGGCGACATTGCTGTTTCTTACGGAACGACAGAAGAGTTCGTCAAAAGCGATGCAGGCAAAGAGTATAGATTTCCCATGCTTTGGACTGCAGTAGCCAAGAGAGAAGACAACGGCTGGAAGGCCGTGCGGATGCATGGATCGATCGACCCTTTGGGCAATGTCTTTGTCAAGACGCAGCTCAATGCCATCAAGTGGATGTACGGGGTCGGAGGATTGATCGCGGGTCTCGTAATTGGGTTTTTGCTGTCCTTCCTCAGACGCGCTCGTACTGCCAGTTTGACATGACATCCGGCGTCCGCTATTTTCTGCGCCGTTATGGCACGTACCAACCTGCCCGATTCTTGCAGTCGCAAGATTAATCCGATTTTGCGTGAGTTCCGATGGTAGGATGGATTGTTCTCGGCGTTGTGATTCTGTTGGTCCTCTTTCTGATCGGGACGTATAACAGTCTTGTCCGTCTCAGAGTCCAGTGCGACAACGCCTGGGCGGACATCGACGTGCAGCTGAAGCGCCGCTACGACCTTGTTCCCAACCTCGTCGAAACTGTAAAAGGCTACGCCGCGCACGAAAAGGGAACGCTCGACGCGGTCATTAGCGCGCGCAATCGCGCCATGACAGCGACCGGGACCGCCGACAAGGCCCAAGCCGAAACCATGTTATCCGGCGCTCTCAAGAGTCTGTTTGCGCTCGCTGAAGCTTATCCGCAGCTGCGCGCCGTGGAGAGCTTTACCTCGCTCCAGAGCGCGCTTTCGCAGATCGAAGACACCTTGCAAAACGCGCGCCGTTATTACAACGCCGTCGTGCGCGACCTGAATATCAAAATTCAGCAGTTCCCAACCAATACCTTTGCGGGCCTGCTCGGCTTCAGGGAACGTGAATATTTCGAGATCACCGCCGCGGCCGAGAGGGAAACCCCGAAAGTCAGCTTTACGACGCCCTCCGCCTGATTCCCCCTCGGCACATGAGAAGTGCGCCCCCGCAACTTAAGCACGGGTTCACGACCGCCACCGTACTCGTTCTGGCGCTTGCGCTCCACTTCTCGGCGAGCGCGCGCGAGCTCAGAATCGACCGGTTTGACGCGGATATTATCGTCTCGCGCAGCGGCGTGATCGACGTGACCGAAGCTATTCAGTTGAATTTTGTCGGCTCCTGGAACGGTCTCTTCCGCGAAATCCCGATCGAGTATGTCACGCCCCAGGGGATGAACTACTCCCTCTTCCTTGACGTGAAAAGCGTCGCCGAGATCAATGGCGACCCGCTGAAATATGAAAGTTCCCGCGAGCGCCACTACCGCAAGCTGAAAATCTACGTCCCGAACGCGCGTGACATCACGCGTACGGTGGTGATTCGATACACGGTTTCCAACGCTCTGCGTTTCTTTGAAGATCATGACGAGCTTTACTGGAACGTCACCGGCGACGAGTGGGACGCTCCGATCCGGTCGGCCAGCGCCAGCATCTTGTTGCCCGAAGGCACGAGCAATCTTCGCACCAACGCCTTCACCGGCGTCTACGGCGCCCGTGGTGGCAGCGCCGAAGCGAAAATCGACGGCAATCGCGTCCACTTTCAGACCACGCAACCTCTCAGGTATCACGAAGGCCTGACCATTGCGGTGGCGTTCGACAAAGGCTCCGTGCAAGAGCCTTCCTATGCTTACAAGTTTATCTTGTTCCTGCGCAGCAACTGGCCCTTCGGCGCTCCGATTGTCGCTTTTCTCTTCATGCTCTGGCTCTGGTCGACCCGCGGCCGCGATCCGCGCTTACGCCCCATCGCCGCGCAGTACCAGCCGCTCGCAGAGCTCTCCCCCGGCGAAGTGGGCACGCTGGTTGATGATGCCGCCGACATGCGCGACATCACGGCCACTCTCGTCGATCTCGCAGTGCGCGGCTACCTCGTCATCCGGGAAGACACCACCGAGCGCATGCTGGGTCTCTGGACGGACCAGAATTATACCTTTATCCTGAAGAAAAGCCGCGCCGAATGGGTGCCGCTAAAAGCGCACGAACAGCTTTTGCTTAGCGGCATCTTTTCGGCCGGCACCGCAGGCGAAGCCATTCTCATGAGCAGCCTACAAAACCGTTTTTACAAGAATTTGCCGGCCATTCAGGATCGGCTCCTGGATTCTCTCGTGCAGCACAACTACTATCGCCGCCGTCCCGATGCTACCCGTTTTTCCTATATCGTGCTCGGCCTGGTTTTAGGCTTTCTGCTCTTTTGGGGCGGCCAATACATGGGGCACATATTGGGCATGCAGTCTCTGCCGTTCGTGCTCGCCGCGATCGCCACCGCAGCCGTGATCTGTATTTTCGGTTGGTTCATGCCGGCACGCACAATGCAAGGCACGCGCGCGCTCGAATCCGTCCTCGGCTTCGAAGACTTTCTCGACCACGTTGAAGCCGACCGCTTCAGCCGCGTCATCAAAACGCCCGAGATGTTCGAAAAATTCTTGCCCTATGCGATGGCGCTCAACGTCGAAAAGAACTGGAGCCAGGCCTTCGAGGACATCTATCGCGAGCCGCCCGAGTGGTATGCGGGCACCTCCGAACCCCGTTTTCATTCGACGGGCTTCGTGCGGAGCCTCTCCGATATGTCTACCCGCGCGGGCACCGTGATGCGCTCCGCCCCACGTAGCTCCGGCGGTTCCGGCTTCAGCGGCGGCGGCTCCTCCGGTGGCTCCTCGGGCGGCGGTTTCGGCGGCGGCGGCGGTCGCGGGTTCTAAATGAACAAACTCACCGCGCTCCATGGCGGCAGTGTGTGGCAGATCTTCCCCTTCGGACCCTTGACACTTTGTCTTTTAGTCGGTTGTAGCTATGCAAAAGCCGCACGGCCTCGGTGTTAGGGCAAAAACGATAGGGGGCGGGAACGGCTTTCGCCGTCCCCGCCCTCCGAACCGTGCGTGCGGTTTTCCCGCACACGGCTTTCCAGTCGGTGGTTTCCTCATCGGGATTGGCTCGCCGACACATGGATGCCAAAGGGTGAACAACCCGTGTGCCGCGAAAAGGCATTAGCTATTTGCCTCCTTGACGCCGTCTCCAACGCCGCCAACATGCGCTCAGGCCATACAGAAGCTTTCGTCCACAGCCTCTCTCGGCCCTGGACTTCTGCGCCTTGTCTAACCCTCACGGGTACTAGCGGCGCTCCGCTTTGCTCCTGTAGTGGTCCTCACGTCTCCACCTTCCTATCTCCCTTCCCTCAGAGCGGTTTTGCTTCCCGCCCCTTCGGCGAATCACTTCGCCACGGTACTATGGAGACTCTGACCTCTGCGCCGCTCACCTACGGCGCAGCCATCCCCGCTTACTGCGCCACACCGTCCTGTCGTTCCGTCTCCAACCACGTGGGCTGCCTGGACATCGCTTCACCCACCACGCCAGCGTGCCCAGCGATTTTCGGACTTCGCCATGAGTGAGCAGGCTCGTCGCAGC
>JBOHVR010000534.1:0-3347 GCA_050735755.1 Binatia bacterium | reverse complement strand
ACATTAGTCTTGTAGACGTCAATATCGTTACACGTTTTTTACGTCTCAATCAGTGGAGTTTTTTCCCGACACCGGCTCTGCCTAAACTGAGCGGCTGGTTGAATCGAATGATGGCACGCCCGTCCGTGAAGCCGTTTATCTAAAGCAAGTTATCTGGAAGGCCCCGTATTCGATATGACGACCTGTCATCACACGACGCTCGAGCTCTTGCCGGAAAGAAAAAGAACGCTGCGTTGCCGGTATTGCCATTTGACTATCGATGGCGAAGAGTTGGGGGACGGCTATTGCCCGGAATGTTTCGAAATATCGGGCAAGAAGAATTATGAATTTGAAGAGATGGAATCGGAAGGAGTCGCCAGGTACAGGTGCGAGGAGTGTGGGACGATCATCAAAAGCGCTGATTAGGAGGTCGGAGATGAGTGACAGCGGTAGTAAGAAAGCCCGCGCCTTGGGGATTAACCACGTGGTGCTTGAAGTGGGAGACCTTGAAGCCGCGCTTAAATTTTACCGAGCGATCTTTGATTTTGAGCTTCGCGGTCAGAGTGAGCACAATGCCTTCATCGATCTCGGCGACCAATTCATCCAATTGAGCCTTGGCAAGACCCAGGCGGCGGATGAGAAGCGCCACTTTGGACTGGTCGTGGACGATCGGGAGCCGGTACGCCGGGCTCTCAAAGAACTTGGCGTGGAGACGCTCGACCGGCGACTCAATTTCCGCGATCCATGGGGCAACCGGATCGAGGTGGTTCCCTATGACGATATTCAGTTCACTAAGGCATCCCACGTGCTCAAAGGCATGGGCGCCGGCGTCCTCAAAAAAACTGCGAACGCAATCGCCGAACTCAGGAAGAAAGGCATGGCGCCGGCAAGCTGAAGGGCGCGAGCGAGCGGCAGATGAAAGGCTGAATCTTAGGAAGCCTGCCGGGATCAGCCTGTTTCGCATGCTTAAGTAAGCCGGCCGGCGAAATCCTTTGGCTCTGCCGCTTGGAATCCCTCAAGGGCACGATAGGTCATCCTTTCTCAATTTTTTTATCGCTGACTCCCGCTGCATCAGGTGAAAAGCTTTTAGCGCTGGGTTATATTGCCGCTGTCTGAGTTGCGCGATGTGGAACCAAAATCACGTCACGCAGCTCGGCGCTTTTGTATCGCATCCACCGGTCGAGCTTGCAACCATGACAGGACCCATTTCACAAAAGTCACCGCCGGGTGCACAACCCGCGCTCGTATCGCCGCTTCGCTATCGGGATTTTCGTATGTTCTGGACAGGGTTAGTTCTGTCTGGAATCGGGAGCCAGTTCACCAATGTCGCGATGGCATGGCAAATTTATGAGTTGACCAATTCGGCCCTTCAGATCGGTCTTCTCGGACTGACGCGAGGGATTCCACAAATCATCCTGTTGCTCTTAGGAGGACTTCTCGCGGATGCGATGAACCGCCGGAAGCTCATGATGTATACGCAGGCCGGTTTGTTCGTCGTTTCTGCCGCGCTTGCTCTATTTACGCTGTCGGGCATGGCATCGCCTCTCGTTCTCTATGTAGCGACTGTGCTGCTGGCTCTTTTCATTTCCCTGGAATCGCCGTCGCGGGTCTCTATCGTTCCGAATCTGGTGCCGCAGGAACAGCTGGCGCGAGCGCTGGCGCTTCACACCTCAGTGCGTTACGTGTCGGTCATCGTTGGACCTTCGGTGGCGGGCTTGGTCCTGGCCTTATGGGGGCCTGCCGCATGTTACGCGGTCGATGCGTTGTCGTGGCTCGTCATGTTGCTGTCGCTGGCGTTGCTGCGGACGAAGTTGCAACAAGGCGGAGGATGGAGAATGCTTTCGCTCACGTCGTTGCGCGAGGGACTGAAGTTTGTGCGGCGCCACGCAGTCATTTTTCCGCTGATGGTCATGGACTTCGGAGCCAACTTTTTCGGCTCAGTGCGAGCGCTCCTGCCTATTTATGCCCGGGATATTCTCTCGGTCGGCCCGGAAGGGCTCGGGCTGCTGTATGCGGCACCGGCGGTGGGCGCTCTTTTTGCCGCCGCGGGCATGAGCCGTTTGGGACAGGTACGGCATACGGGGCGCTGGATCTATGCCGGCGTTGCGGTTTATGGCGCAGGTACCGTACTATTTGGCGGGTCACGGATTTTCTGGCTTTCAGCCTTGTTGCTTGCATTTGTTGGCGCGGGAGACACGGTCAGCGCTATTCTTCGCGCCACGATCAACCAGTTGTACACGCCCGATGAGCTGCGCGGCCGCATATCTTCGATCAATACGATTTTTACCATGGGCGGACCGCAACTCGGGCAATTCGAGTCCGGCGTCGTCGCCGCTTGGCTCGGCGCCGAACTTTCGGCTATGACCGGAGGAGCGGCGACCCTAATGATTCTTGTAGGAGTGGCGATAGCCTTTCCGAGCGTTCGCCGTTTTCAAATCGGAGAAGATCACGAATCAATGGAGTCGCGGGCGCGCGCAACGCCTGGTGGATAAGGCAAACTGATGGAAGTCTAACTCATAGAATCAAACTTAACCGAAGCCGAAAGGAGGCATGATCATGCCGTCGCTGACTTGGAGAGGAACCGTCGGGGTCGTAAAGCCTACTTATGAGTCCGGATCACTTGTCGAATTCATCCGCCTTCTGCCGGAAGGGATCGGTGTCATTCCCGTGTATTTAGGACTGAAGGAATACACCGCAGAGGAATTTCTTGCAGCGCTCGAAACCTATCATCTCAGAGTCGCAGAGCTGGCAGAGAAAGGCGTGGATGTCATTCATCCGGAAGGAGCGCCGCCGTTTCTGCTTCGGGGCTATCAGGCCGAAAAGGAAATCGTCAAGGCTTGGGAGGCACAGTATAAGATCCCTATCTTTACCTCGGCGATGACGCAGACGGCCGCGTTTCGCGCCATGGGAATCAAGAGATTTTTGGGCGTGACCTATCTAGGTAAACAGGTGACCGAGATGTTCGGCCGCTATTTTAGCGAAGCCGGGTTTGACGTCGCTGCGATGGAGACCCTGCCGGTTGATAGAGAGGATCGTTATACCATTTCGCCCGAGGAGATCTATTCTCATATTAAGAAATTGTTTTTTCGGCAGTCTAACCTTGACGGCATTTATTTGCTGGGATCGGGAACCTGGCGCGCGGTCGACGTCGTTCCTTTGGAAGCAGATCTGGGCGTGCCGGTGATTCACCCTGTCGCCGCCCGTGTCTGGTACGTTCAAAAGCGCCTCCACGTCCGTCAGCCAGTTCGAGGCGCCGGTCAGTTGCTGGAGCAATTGCCCTAAGCGCCTGACATCATTTCGCTCCCTTCCGAGCCGGCTTTTGTGAAAACTTCAAAAGCGGGGCCAGGCTCAGCACGAACGGTTGATGG
>JBOHVR010000533.1:0-2855 GCA_050735755.1 Binatia bacterium | reverse complement strand
GTATTCACCGAGGCTGTGTCCCGCCACGCAAACCGGCCTGAGATCGGAATTCGCCTTCAAGACTCGGAATGCCGCTATGGAAGCGGTAAGAATGGCGGGTTGTGCGTGCCGGGTAAGTTTCAGCTCTTGTTCCGGACCCGTGAAGCATATTTTCCTAAGCGGCAAACTCAAAGCCTCTTCGGCCGCCTCGAAAACCATGCGGGCTTCCGCAAACTGCTCGCACCATTCCCTGCCCATCCCCACGTGTTGTGAGCCCTGTCCGGGGAAAACAAACGCGACCTTAGCTCCCTCTCCCACTTTTGCTTTCCCGTTCACCGCTAACTGAACCCGGCTCTTCCTCGACTGCCTCGATGGTCGTTCTAGTTTTCTGGCGCAAAGGCCGCGCGGTCTTGCTCGCCTGCCCCTCGCCGAGGGCGTCAAGGGCCTCCGCGATATGACGGTTCACGTCATGTAAAACAGCCTCTTTGGCAACTCGAATCGCGTTTTTGATGGCTTTCGCACTCGAACCGCCATGCGCAATAATCGCAATCCCGCCCAGACCCATAAGCGGCGCCCCCCCGTACTCCGCATAATCGAGGCGCGCATAACCTTGTCTCAGACTCTTGCGGCTCATCAGGTAACCTAACTTACTTGAAAGGCCGCCCCCAAACGCCTGTTTAAGGACGCCGATGACGAAAGATGCTGTTCCTTCCATCGTCTTAAGAACAACATTGCCGGTAAAACCATCACAGACGACGACATCAACCCGGCCGCTCGCGATGTCGCGTCCCTCGATGTATCCGATGTAGTTTAGCGGTCCCGCGCGGAGCAGCTCGCTCGCAGAACGCGTCAACTCATTCCCTTTGCTTTCCTCCTCGCCGTTGCTCAGCACTCCCACGCGCGGGCGCAGGATACCTAAGACATGCTCAGCGTAGACCGAGCCCATCAAGCCGAACTGCAAGAGGTGCCGGGGTTTACAATCCACATTGGCGCCCGCATCAATAATGACGGTACCCTTGCTCAACGTGGGAATCACGCATAAAATCGCGGGCCGTTCCACGCCGGATAAATTTCCCAAGACAAACATTCCCGTGGCCATGACGGCTCCTGAATTTCCCGCGCTTACGACCGCTTGGGCCTTGCCTTGTTGCACCAGATCAAAGGCCACCATCATCGACGAGTCTCTTTTTTTAAGCGTTGCGCCGGGAGACTCGCTCATGGCGACGAGTTGCGACGCGGACACGATTTCAATTGCGGGATGAGAAGAATGCCGCGCCAGTTCTTGCTCTACGACTTCACCTCGACCCACGAGGGCAATCTCTACCGCCAGCTCGGCGGCAGCCTGCACGGCGCCCTCCACCACAGCCCCGGGGGCCCGATCGCCCCCCATTGCGTCAACAGCAATCCTCATCGGCAAAGAACAACGCGATTTAGCTGGTTTCTTTGGGCACGACCGAGCGTCCGCGATAATAACCACAGCTCGGACAAATCCGGTGCGGGTAAGCAACTTCGCCGCACTTCGGGCAAGTAGTCCACTGTGGAGGCACCAAGGCATCGTGAGACCGGCGCTTGTTTTTCTTGCTTTTGGAGGTTCTTCGTTTCGGTACGGGCATAACTTTGATCCCTATCTTCCTACGGGTTTGACTCTTTTATCCGTGTTCTTGGGCAATGTCCAGATTTTTCTCTCGAGAAGAGCGCTCTTGCGACCGGACGGGGATTTAACAGGCGGTTAGCGATTGATCCGCAGCGAGCGAAAAGGAGCCGCTCGTTCGTCCGCTTTAGGAGACGCGCAAAGGCAGGACGCTTCGTTCAAGTTGGCGCCGCAACCGGCACAGAGTCCCCGACATTGTTCCGTGCACAGAGGTCGAATGGGAAGAGTCAAAAGCACCTGCTCCTGAATCAACGGAGCCAGATTGATTTCCGCTCCCTGATAAAAGCTGATCCCCATCTCCTCCTGATTCAGCGCTCTCTTTTTGTCCGTTTCCGCCGGATTGGGGAGCAGAACCAGATCAAATTTCTTCTCCACGGCAAACGAGTAGACCTCGAGACAACGACTGCAATGACCCTCAATGACACCGCGAAAGGATCCATGAAGCAGAACTTCCCGACCGGAGCGGTAAAAAACGATGTTCACGTCAACCGCGGGCGGAAATCGAAACTCGGCATGCGCGCGCTCCGTGCAGACTTGATTCAGTTCTTCCACGCGTTCCGTAAAGTCAATCGTCTTAGGGGATTCTGCGATGTGATCAATAAGGATTTTCATGCGCTCGCAGGCACTGCCAAAAGTGAGCATTCAGTATATTCACTCTGACTTTCTTGTCAAGATAACAAGCGCCCCCCGCGCGTGAAACTTGAAGTTTCTTCGCTACTTCCGCCGTCGCGGGCGGGCTGCATCGGTGAATGTTTCCGGCCCTGAGCACGGGGCGGAAGCCTAGCCTCACGCCGGCGCCGCTCGTGCTTGACAAAAAATAACGCACCGTTTAGATCAGAGAACTCGTATGGTGGAAGTATCTCAACTGACAAAATTTTACGCCGACCTCCAGGCGATCAAGGGCGTATCGTTCACGGCGCACAAGGGCGAAACGCTCGGGCTCTTAGGACCCAATGGAGCGGGCAAGACGACCACCATGCGAATCATCGCCGGCTTCATGCAGGCGACAACGGGAAGCGTAAAGGTCGACGGCTTCGATACTGTCAGCGATTCGCTCGAAGTGCGCCGCAGAATCGGCTACCTGCCTGAGAACCCGCCGCTTTACAGCGACATGAGAGTCGGATCCTATCTGCGCTTCGTCGGGCGCATCAAAGGGGTTCCGAATAAGCGCATCGATCCTGCCGTGGACGAAGCTTTGGAAATGTGCGCGCTCACCCGCGTGGCC
>JBOHVR010000532.1:0-2961 GCA_050735755.1 Binatia bacterium | reverse complement strand
AGACTTTGCTTTGTTGAAAGTTAATCTGTTGACGGGCAGAAAGAACCAGATACGCGTGCATCTCGCGGGCATTGGACATCCTGTTGTGGGCGACAAGAAGTATGGAAAAGGGGATCAAGCCCACGCGCGGTTAGCGCTTCATGCCGGATCGATTTCCTTCAAACACCCCTTCAGCGGCGAGCGGCTCACTTTTGCAACGAAAGTGCCGGTGTATTTCAACAGGCTGGTGGGCAGTCTGGATGACAAGGAGCGTCCAAACGGAAACTCAATCGTTTGAGAATTGCGCCAATTTCCAATCGCACTCTTACATGTTCTTGGTGACGCGTCACAGCCTCCAAAAGAACAGTTCCTGGGTCGTCTTCGAGATACAGGTTGCCGACGAACGCTGAGCGGCACCGTGCTTTTTGCTATCTATGGGGATTGTAGACTTGTCAATGGTGCTGATCGTTCCATGCCGTCAGGAGTGTCTTGGCGGTTGTGGCGTTCCTGATCTTCTTGGCCCGGATCGCTAAGCTGGGCGCCGCCTGACCACCGGCGCGCTGACGGCTTACGCGGCATCCAGTGTACTCCAGCAGGATGGGCTCGTACTGGAACATTTAAAACAGTCCTTGGCAATTAAGTCGGGCCGAGCCCGCGGCGGCTCTGGCGAACTGGACCATATTTCCCGGCAGCATTGGGACTTGATCCTTCGAGATGCTCGTTTAGTGCCTGACGTCGAGACCATTCCTGCTCCAGACGAAGTATCGACTCCTTGAGAATCACACGGATGCCCTCCAGCGACAACGCAAGTTCTTCAACCTCGCCCTTGGCCTTCACCGAGATTGGAGTATCAAGATTCCCCTTGCTCATTTCTTCCGCAAGCTGGCTCACTTGCTGGAGGGGACGAATGATCGATCTCGCGAGCAAAACCGAGATTACCGCTCCCGCTGAAACGATTGCGAGGATCGATACGATCAGCAGCAAAAGCTCCCGGCGAATTTCCTTTTCCACAGCCGATTTCCAAATGCCTACACGAACAGCGCCGCTCGGCCCTTCAAAAATCGGCATGACCGCGTCGTACACTTGTTCTCCCCGTAGACTCAAAGCCCTGCGGCTCATGCCCGTTGCGTCATCTCCAGACAATGATCCGGCGACTTCCGGAGGCAGGACTCTCATACTGTGAGCCAAAACTCTGCCCCGATGATCCTCCACGAGCGTATACGCGACATCATCGGGCAACGCATATTTCGCGACCAACGCATGCAAGGCCAGATAATTTCCCTGCTGCATCTGAACCCCGGCCGCATGGCTTAAATTTCTGGCCATGACGAGCGTCCGTTGGTCGACTTGATTTCGCAGCGCATCGCCTGCAAAGGGATACAAGGTGCCGGTTGCGAGTAATCCCACCAGAAAAATGAACCCAACGATCGCGCGTTCGATCCTCCAAGGCAGGCTTAGGTTCCACGCTTTTGTGAGAAAAGGAATTCGCGCGAACAGCCGTGCCCGGTTCTGCGCTCGCCTGGTGAAGGACGACAGAAACCCCTGGAGGGAATAGGTTACGCCTTCGTCCCGTGAAATAGCTGCGGCCCGGCGAAGCGAAAGTGCCGCCATGAATATTGCCAAAGCCGTAATCGCGGCATAAAAGACAAGGCTTCGGTCCACAAGTCTCGCGTAATAAACAACATGCTCAGGTAGAGCGGAAGCCAAAGCGCCTAAACTTTGAAGCTGCCGCGAACCCGAGTAGCCTTGCGCGAGGAGAGTCTCAATACTGACGGACGCGCCACCCGTGAAGCGCTCGAGAACCAGCAAGATTCCCAAAAGAATACACATCACGGAGAGCAGAAGCAGCAGCCCAATACTCCTATAGCTCACGGGCGATGCTCCAAGGCGCTTGCAGCGCGGCCGGAAACTGGACAACCCTGCGTGTCTCCACCCCTAAGATCAGACGCGCAGCCGGCGGGAAACGCCACTTCCCGATAAGTTCTCATCAACATTTGAAATTATTTGACAATGCCGCCGGGGTCAAGGGACTTTTCACCGATGCCTGCTTTCGTGTCAAGACCTTGTGAGGTGCAGAGGTTTTTCAGACGAATCATAATCACACTTCAAGCTACAAAGATACTCCTCGGTGCTGATTCACGAGACAGCATCTTCATGCTGCCGGTATTTATCGCCTTTACCATCGTTTATATGAGGCAGCCGATTAAACTGGACCTCCTTTGGGCGGGATTCTGCTCGCTTGGCGCGGTTTACTTCATCTTCCGCTCGTAGATCTTTATCTAAGCGGATCCGTTCGACGAATGTAACGGGATAAATAACGAGAGCTCAAGGTCGGGCCGCCCCGGAGGATGCTGGAGCGCAGAACGTAATCTAGGCCGGAGCTGGAAACGCTGGACTTGTTGGTGGTCAGAGCCGTATCATGAGCGCCGCCTAGCACCACACCGCACCCCAACGCAGGAGAATATTATGAAAATATCCTGTTTAATTGGAGTTCGGGGCGGAGACGTGAATCCGGACGAGGGGAATCTGACTGCGAATTCTCCGAAGCATTGCCATGGCTGACGTTTTTATTTCCTACTCGCGAAAACATAAGGAATTCGTCGGTCGACTCCACGAGGCGCTGAAACAGCGCGAACGTGACACCTGGGTGGATTGGGAGGGGATACCGCCCAGCGCGGAATGGCAAAACGAGATCTATGCGGCTATAGACGCGGCCCATTCGTTCGTTTTTGTGATCGGTCCTGATTCAGTCAAGTCCGATAACTGCCTAAAAGAAGTGGCGCATGCGATCGAGAGAAACAAGCGACTCATTCCTTTGGTGCGTCAAGGCGTGCCGCTCGAGGTTATCCCGGACGCGTTGCGCAAACTCAATTGGATCACGTTTCGCGACACCGACAATTTCGACGCCGCGTTTAATCTCTTAATTAAAGCGCTCGATACCGACCTCGACTATCTGCGCGCCCATACACGCCTGCTTACACG
>JBOHVR010000531.1:0-5305 GCA_050735755.1 Binatia bacterium | reverse complement strand
GTCTCCAACTGCGCGCGCATCTTTTCCGCCTGCCGCATCCCCGCTTCGAAGTTACTGTTGATCGCGATCAGATTATTCCGCTCGAGCACAAGCGCGACGGTTTGAAAACCAAACCAGATGAGCAGGGAGACCATGGTTATAATCACGGCAGGGCGCAAGAGCGGCCTTTCGGCGGGCTCCGGTCTCGCCACGCCGTCCTCTTGATGTGTCCCTTTCGTCTCGAACTCGTTTTCCATAGGAGCTATTTTGCGCCCGCCGCCTTGGGATCACCGGAGACGTTGATGCCCTGAGACGCGAGCAGGCTCGTGAGCTCTGCGTCATTGTTTTTCACGGCGACGCTCGCTAAAGCCCCCACGATTTCTCGATAGAGGCCCTCCATTTGGATGCTTTGATTCATGAACTGCTGGCGTTCGGCGAGCTGCACGCGGACAGACTGGTTGCCAAGAGTCAATAACACGTTTACCAATGCCAAAATCAGTATCAGCACAGCCAGCGGAGTCAAAAAGCCGATTCTCTTTACACTATAGGCAGCCATTACTTACCTAAGTCTTGCGCGGTTGGTTTGGGCGCACATATTGATGCCGCCATATTTGAGTCTAACCTAACATTGTAGCGGATCACAATGGAGTCACGGTGAGGCGCTCCTCCATGAGGAATCAGCGCGCTCGCCAAGCAGCCCTGCGGAAAACCCAAGCAAAGTGATAAATCCGCCGCAATCTATTCCGTCGCTCTTGTCGCAATGGTTCCGCTTCGGACAGGAGGAAACCGAAATGGGTCACGGATCCGCAGGGAATTTTCCCCAAGCCCGAAGCCGCCAAGTCCGTCTTCCAGATCCCGTTCCATGACCTCCAGATCCGCCACCTGTGCGAGCAAGCGGGGTCCCTGAGTTTCGCCTCGCGGCGTTCGTAAAACCATCAGGCCCTTGGGTTTATCTTAGGTATAGATTCCGCCGTTCGGGCTCAGCACCTGGCCGGTACAAAAGCCGGCTTCTTCAGAGATCAGATACGCGCAAGCAGCGGCAACTTCTTCCGGTTTGCCGATTCGCCCCACGGGAGTCTGACGAACCGTGCTTTCGATGGCTGAGCGCATTCCGTCCTGCTGCAATATCTGAGTATCGATAAGTCCGGGGGCAACCGCGTTGACCGTGATGCCTCGGGAGCCGAGTTCGCGCGCCAGTGCTTTGGTGAATCCAATGAGCCCTGCCTTGGCCGTGGAATAATGGACCAAACCGCGTGCGCCAGTTAAACCCGCCACTGACGCAATATTGACAATCCGGCCCCACTGGGATTTAAGCATGTCCGGCAGGACGGCTTGCGCGCAATTGAATGCGCCCTTAAGATGGACCTCTGCCATTCGCTCCCACTGTGCCTCCTCTATCTGGTCGAAGGGAACGAATTGCGCATTCCCCGCATTGTTGACCAAGATCTGTAACGCGCCGAGCCGGTTGTGTATCTCGGCGACGGCCCTATCGATATCGGCGCGTCTCGTGACGTCCGCGTGAAAGGCCGCCGCTCTCCGCGACGAGGCGGCAATTTCCGCCTCCACCCGTTCGGCGCCTTCACGGTCAACGTCAACGATGGCGACCTCAGCTCCGTCGGCGGCCAAGCGCAGGCAGATACTCCTGCCAATGCCCGATGCTCCACCGGTTACGAACGCAACCTTACCTTCGAGATTCATGCCCGGGTTCCCCCATTGTTAGACCTCCGGCTATCATCACGTTCCTCGACATGCAGGTTCTGGCCGCGTCGCAGAGCGCAAAAAACGCGCAAACATCGTTGTGAGAGAAGTTGCCCCACCTTTGCGCGGCGCGCCTACCCCCCCAACAATTCTCTTGTGGAACTGTAGCGTTTCCACCGGTCGTGCATCCAGAAATATTGTTCGGGGTATTGGTAGACGATCTTTTCTATCTCTTGGTTCATAGCCCGCGTCAGGCGGAAAATCTCGTCCTTTTCGTTGCCCCCGGTTACCGGCCAGATCGGATCGCTGACGAACCCATCGAAGCGAAAATCCATGAGGAGCCGACAGCAGGCTACGACAACAATTGGCCGGTTGTAAAGCACGGCAAGTAGAGCCGGAATGGGCGTCACTGTGGCCTTGCGGCCCATGTACTCAACCGTGATCGCCTTCATGGTACTTTGATCGGGCAACATCCCGATCGATTTTCCTTGCCGCAGCGCTCGCTGCAGCAAATGCACGGAATTGGTCTTGGGAATAACAACCTGCCCGCTCGCAGCGCGGTATTGATACAACCATTTCTCCAGGTACCGGTTGTCCAGCGGCCGCACCACAAGCACCAATGGAATCCCTATGCTGGAAGCGATGTAAGGGAGAAATTCCCAGTTGCCAAAATGGGGTGTGACGAAAATACATCCACGGGCGCGCTCATGGATTTCCTTGGCTTTATGGAAGAGAGATTCCAGACCCGTGCGCGCGTCGCGAATCTCACCGTTCTCGGGATCCTTGAGATAAGACAGGAACTTGGCGGTTTCGAATAGAGATGCGAGAAAAGAATAACAGCTGCGGCGCGCCAGGTCCTTGATCTCGCGCTCGCTTTTTTCCCGACCGAAGACATTGCGGAGATTGTCCAGAGCGATGTGCCGCCGCTTGGGAGCTAAATAGTAAAGCGCATGACCCAGAACCTGGCTGAGCAGGTGTCCCGCTCGAAGAGGGAGGGCTTGGCCAAGGCGAAAGGCTGCATACGCGGGCACGAACTCCGCGAGCTCAAGAAATTGTCCCTTCTTTAATCTCTTGCGGCTCAAGGGCGAACCGCTAGCCGCGGCTGACCGACACGACAATCGCCGACGATTGCCCGCCGATACCGTAACTGCTGGAGACCAAGAAGCCTTTGCTTGTGGGCCGGTGGCACCCGGATAGCCCGAGAACGTCAAATTCCTTTTCCGCGCTCCTGAAGTTCAAAGTCGCGGGCACGAAACCTTCCTCGACCGCCTTTATCGCCCATATGATTTCGGCCAAGTCACTGGCAGCGCCCATGTGGCCACTGTAGGATTTCAGGCCACACACCGGCACGGAAGCTTTCTCTCTCTGCGCCAGATCGAGCATCGACATGAGCTCAGACCGATCGCCCTTTTGCGTGGCGCTGCCGTGGCCGCAAATAAAGGCCAAATCCTCCATTTCACAACCCGCTTCCTCCAGGGCTAAGCGAAGACTTTTCTCCGTGACTTTGGGCGCAACCGCCAAGGCGCTCCCGGGCACAAAATCGATGCAGTTACCGGAACCACAGATTCTCGCCAGGGCCTTGGCCCCGCGTCGTTTGGCCGCATCTTCCGCTTCGAGAAACACCGCCGCTCCGCCTTCGCCGGGAATAAACCCGTCGCGCGTGCGATCAAACGGTCTAAAAGAAGCCGCGCCGGACTGGCACTTCGACAGCAGGCCGAGCCCTTCCAGTTCGTAAAGCGGGATATCCGTAATCCAGTTGCAATAGCCGACAACCACGGCGATCCCCGCTCTCTCTTGCTCAATAGCCCGGCAAGCCAGCTCTAAGGCCTGGCTGCCATACGGAGAAAGGCTGGCCACGCTCGTGTTCGGTCCCCTCAGCTCGTAAAAGGCTGAAAGAAAGCTAAAGAGATTATTGGATATGGATTCAAGCAGCAAAAATGGATTGACTTCGGTGAGAGTGGCGCGATTAAGCCTTTCGCGATCGACTTTTTTACCGTCCGCGCCGGTGCTCTGTTCGAAGGCTGGATAAAAAGACTCGTAGCCTACCTTGGTGAAATCGCCGGACGCGATAAACAGCGCCCTGCGCCCGGGGTGAATGCTTTCAAGCTTGACGCCGGCTTGAGATACGGCCTCGAACGCGGCGGCGAACCCCAAGAGCGCGCCGCGGTTGAGAAATTTCATCTGCGCCGACAAGTTTACCGGGATAGGGTCGGGCAAGACGAGATTTTCAATCCGCCCGAGATACTGAAAGCAGCCGGGCGCGCCGGGTCTGGGAACGTGCCGGATACCGGTTCGCAGGTCTTTCAAGTTGGCCCAACTCTCGTTAACGCCGCGGCCCAACGGGGTCGCCAACCCAAAGCCGGTAATAACAGCCCTCTTGTCTTTCATTTTGTGACTTTCGCCCTGGTTAAGAGACGAAACAGGCGCCTTTGTTCTTCAACGTCCTCAAGATCCGCCAGCGCGAGAGTCGTTCCGGCAAACTCAGCAACCACCTTTCTCTTGTCGCTCACCTTACAGGACCCGGTGAATACTCTCTCGGCATCGGTGCTAGATTTGCGCCGCAGCTCAAGCTCAACCGTATCCCCGGGAAACGCGAACCCGTAGAACATACAGCGTTCCACCCTTTCAAGCAGAAACCAATTTTGAAAGTCTGAGGAAGCGGCTTCCAACCATCCCGCAAGTTGCGCCAGCGCTTCCAAAAGCAATGCCCCCGGCATGATTGGATTTTTGGGAAAGTGGTATTCCAGAAAGTCCTCGCTGAGAGCGACATTCTTGACCCCGCGCATGCTTGCGGCTGGTTTCCATTCAAGGATCCGGTCGATCAAAAGATACCGCATGAAATCTCCGTCTTGTGGTTCGCTTAGGGCCCGCGTCCTTTCTGAGAAGCTCGCGGAATATCTTGTGACGCCGGATCGACCACCAAGAGAGCAGCCGCAACGGCATAGTTTCTGGTGTAGGAGATGGAAATCTCCCCGCGCGAGATCCCTTTCTTTCTTCCCAGCCGCGCAATCCAGTCGTGAGTCACGAGTTTCCACCTGCCCGAGCCTTGAGCAAGAATTTCTATTTCCCCCCACACATGATCAATACCCAACCCATAAAGACCCAACTGCAAAGCTTTCAGACACGCTTCCTTGGCCGCAAACCGTCCGGCGAAATGCTTCCATGAGTCCTTGCGTGTGAGACAATCCCGCTGCTCCGCCGTGGTGAAGATCTCTTCTAACAATCCCGCGTGCTGGCGAAAAATCCTCCTAAACTTATTTCGCTCGACAAGATCAATTCCCTGATAGTATTGCATCATCGCGCGCGACTTTCTTGACAACCCTGCTGTGTGGCGGCCCTCATAACGAATCCGCAATATATTTCTTGACGACAATGGAAGCGTTCTGACCGCCGAAGCCAAAGGAGTTCGAAAGCGCGGCAAACACCGGCTGCGTCCTTTTAAGGTTCGGCACGTAGTCGAGATCGCATTTCGGATCCGGGCTTGTCAGATTGATCGTGGGATGGATTTCGTCCCTTTGAACGGTCAGCACGGTAAAGATAAATTCAGGTCCTCCCGCCGCTGCCATCAGGTGGCCGATCAGGGATTTAGTCGAACTGATAGGCGTTTGACAGGCCGACTCCTTGAAGA
>JBOHVR010000530.1:0-2883 GCA_050735755.1 Binatia bacterium | reverse complement strand
GGGCCGTACCACGAGGTCCGCGAGACGCACGACGGCATCGACCTGGGCGTGTTCTGCCGCCGCTCGATGGCCCGTTACCTCGACGCCGACGACATCTTCATCGTCACCCGGCAGGGGTTCGACTTCTTCCACTCCGAGTTCGGGATCCGGTATCCGCTGCCGAAATACGACCAGGTGTTCGTGCCCGAGTTCAACGCCGGGGCGATGGAGAACTTCGGCTGCATCGTGCACGCGGAGTCGCACTACATCTTCCGGTCCCAGGTGACCGACTTCGAGCACGAGCAGCGGGCCAACACGATCCTGCACGAGATGGCCCACATGTGGTTCGGTGACCTCGTCACCATGCGCTGGTGGAACGGGCTCTGGTTAAATGAGGCGTTTGCCACGTTCATGGAGATGCTCGCCGTCGACGCCTGGAAACCCGAATGGCGGCGTTGGGATAGTTTTACCGTCTCGCGCGCAGCGGCATTGCACGTGGACGGCCTCAAAAGTACCCGGCCGATAGAATTCCCCGTCCAAAAGCCGGAAGACGCAGCGGGCATGTTTGATGTGCTGACCTACGAGAAGGGCGCTTCCGTGTTGCGCATGCTCGAGCAGTATCTTGGAGCCGATGTGTTTCGCGATGGCATCAGGGTGTACTTGCGGCGCCATGAGTATTCCAACGCCGAGACCACAGACCTTTGGGACGCGCTCGAAGGTTCCTCCGGCCAGCCTGTCCGGACCCTGATGGACTCCTGGATTTTTCAGCCGGGCTATCCACTGATCAGCGTCGAAAGAGACGAAAAAGGCCTGCTCCTATCCCAGCGTCTTTTCCGCTATCTGCAAGACGGTCAGGATGAAAGCCGCAGATGGCACGTTCCCGTCTTCTTGCGCGCCCATACGCAAGGCGGCACGATCAACCAGACGGTGCTCCTGACAGATCCAGCACAGCGAGTCGATTTCGACGCTTCCGTGGAATGGGTCGTGGCGAACGCCGGGGGACACGGCTTTTACCGCGCGCGTTACAGCGCCGACCTGATAAGCGCTCTTAAGAATGACCTGCAGCAGAATCTTCTGCCGGTGGAAAGGTTCAATCTGATCAATGACACGTGGGCTACCACGCTCGCCGGTTTAACCTCGCTTGGCGACTATCTGGATCTTATCGATCTCCTCCGGGATGAGACTAACCTGAACGTTTGGACCACCGTGTTGGCGTCTTGCCATCATCTTCATCGAATCTTCGATGAGCGCCAGCGTTCTCGCTTTCAAACGCGCCTGCGCCACCTTTTACAACCGGCGGTAACTCGTTTGGGCTGGTCGCCGAAATCGGGCGAAACGGAACTCGAAAGCCAGCTGCGGAGCGAGCTCATCGGCGCGCTGGGTACCCTGGCGGACGATCCCGATGCGCAGCAGAAAGCGCAGCAGCTCTATCCACAATTCGAACGTGATCCCAAGGCGGTGGATCGTAATCTTGTTCCAGCTCTGGTTGCAATCGTCGCTCACACGGGCGACCGCAGCAATTATGAAAAATTTGGGTCGAATTTTAAGAACGCCCGCACGCCCCAGGAAGAACAACGCTACCTGTTTGCTCTGGCAGGTTTTCGCCAGCGTGAACTCATCCAACGAACTTTGGAGTCAACCACTAACGGCGAGGTCCGAACTCAGAACGCGCCCTACCTCTTGCGCGCCCTTTTGTTCAATACGGACGCGCGAGAGACTGCCTGGTCTTTCATGAAGGAGCATTGGGACGAAATGCTAAATCAGTATCCCGACAACTCCATACCGCGGATGTGTGAGGGCATCGTCGCTCTCGTGAAAGCCGAGCTCGAAGCCGATGTAAGGAATTTCTTTGCCCGCCACCCTGTCAAACAAGGAGGTCGATCCATCGAGCAGCATCTGGAAAGACTGGGCATCGCTGTCGCGTGCAAAGAGCGCTGGAAGGACTTACTGCGCGAAGGATAGAGTCGTTTCAAGGAGCTTCGCGCATCCGGCGGCTTTGAGTCGATATAACAGGAGGGTGAACATGGCTAAGCTAAGGCACTTGGCGCTGCATTCCGAGAATCCCGAAGCGACAGCCGAATTCTACAAGAAGGCTTTTGGCATGAGAGAGATCAGCCGGAAAACCGACTCGCCGCTTGCTTCGCTAAACATCTATTTGACCGACGGCACGATCCATCTCGCGATCCTAAAATACAGAACGGCTGAGATAGCGCGGGTGTATGGTGGCTCGGAAGCCTACGGTATTAGCCACTTCGGCTTTTGGGTTAAGGATGCCGAAGAAACCAGGAATCTCCTGCGCGAAGTTGGCTCAGAGTGCGTTGGCGACCGCCCGCCTGGAAACAATCTTTTCGAGGAGAAATGGAAGGGACCTGACGGGGTTGTATTCGACATAACCCAACACGGCTGGACAGGAGCTAAGCCGCCCGACAAGGACTGACTAGAAGCTCACCACGAAGGACGCAGCGCGGTCGAGCCGCAACCAAGAAGAAAACACAGATTCACCACAAAGGACTCGAAGAGCACGAAGGAAAAATAGATTTGGCCCCAAAGGGGAAAGAAGAAAAGTATTTTTTCGTAACCTTCGTGCGCTTCGTGGTTAGATGTTTCATTTGCGAGTGTAGAGACGCGCAACGCATCCAGAAAATTTGCGCACACTGCGGAAACTCTCAAGCATTGTAGTGCGAAGAGCACGAACTCCGCGTGCCTCCGCGGTGAAGTGATCCGAACCCTTCGTATCCTCCGTGCGCTCGCGGTGATAATCTGTACCGGATCGGGGGCTAACTTTTTTTCTCTGCGGCGCTTTTTTCTCGAATCACGATTGCCCTCGCAGGGCCAATCTCAATCGATTCGACCGTCCCCGTAACGCGAAGCTTCTCTCCTGCCTTTGGCAAAGTCCGGTCCGTA
>JBOHVR010000529.1:0-13785 GCA_050735755.1 Binatia bacterium | reverse complement strand
GGTTAGGGGTCAGAAACGACTGCGGTGTTTATGAAGGAGCGGAAGTTTCAATTTTTTATGACCCCATGATCGCCAAACTTATCGTCTGGGGCGAGAATCGGGTCGAGGCGATTCTGCGCATGCGCCGCGCCTTGCGCGAGTATCAAGTGCGCGGCATCAAAACCAATATTCCCTTCCATCAGTGGATTCTGCGCCATCCGCGGTTCATGGCAGGCGATTTTGATACGCGATTCATCGACGAGGAATATCGCTTCACGCAGAGAGAAGAGCTCTATCCGCACAAAGATATTGCTCTGGCCTCCGCAGCCATCGCCGCCCTCCAACGCCAACGGGAAAAATCCGTCCTGCGGCCCGTCGACGGCGAGACGACGAGCAAGGGCCGGTGGCGTCAACTGGGACGGATCGAGTCGCTGGGGCTGGTGATCGGGTCGGCGATCAAGGGCAAGAAATCACAGCCATAGCAAGTTACCCGATGGCCTATATCGCGAATCTGGGCGAGCGAACCTATAACGTCGAGATCGAAGAGGTCGATGAGCACTTTTATCGGGTCGTCATCGACGGAAGCGAACTGCTCGTCGATGGCCGGAAGACCGGCCGCACCAATTATTCGCTGATCATCGATAAGCGCTCCTTTGAGGTAGACGTCGATGTGGCGGAAGATGAGTATCGGGTTTTGGCGGATGGGCGAAGTTACCACGTGCGTTTGGTGGATGAGCGCAAGATACGTCTGGGCGGATTGCAGTCGAAGATCGAGCTGCGCGGCCGGCAGGAGATTGCGGTGCCGATGCCGGGAAAAGTTGTCGCCGTCCTGGCAGCTCAGGGCGACCGGGTTGAAAAAGGCCAGGGTTTGGTTATCGTTGAAGCGATGAAAATGGAAAATGAGGTGCGCTCGCCGATCACCGGAGAGGTCAAGGAGATTCGGACGAAAGCGGGAGAGACGGTGGAAGCCGGAAAGGTGCTGATGGTGATCGAATAGATCGGCAGAAGTCTGTTTTAACAAGAATCTTCTTGTCACTAAATTCCTTTCGTGCTATATCGCAGCGCGATGGTTCCGAAGAAAATCTTCTTCACAAAGGGAGTTGGAGTTCACAAAGAGCGTCTGGCGTCGTTCGAGCTAGCGCTGCGAATGGCCGGATTAGCGCACTGCAACCTGGTCCTGGTCTCGAGCATTTATCCCCCGGGATGCAAGAGGATCCCTAAGGAAGAAGGCCTTAAACTCCTGCGTCCGGGAGAAATCGTATTCTGCGTTTACGACCGAGAAAGCACCAACGAGCCCAACCGTTTGGTGGCCGCTTCCGTCGGGGTCGCGATTCCCGCCGACCAGGAACAGTACGGATACCTGTCGGAACACCATTCCTTCGGCGAGACGGAAGAAAAGGCCGGCGAGTATGCGGAAGATCTCGCGGCGAGCATGCTGGCGACCACTTTGGGAATCGAATTCAATCCCGACACCGCTTGGGACGAGCGCGAGCAGCTCTTTAAGATGTCGGGTAAGATTGTGCGCACCTCCAACGTTACACAGTCCGCCATTGGCAATAAAGACGGTCTTTGGACTACAGTCTTTTCCGCCGGGGTCTTCATCAACGAAGACAGCCCATCCAACGATAAATAACCAGAAGGCAGTACACAGCAGGCAGCAGGCGGAAGGCAGCCCGAGAGCTGGCGGAACCGCCTGCTACGCGCTGCTTTATGCCTGCTGCTTTCTCGATCGCTCCGCGATGTAGGCGGCGAGAATGCTAACGCCGTAAAGAAGAGTCAACGGGACCGCCAGTAGGACCTGAGAAATGACATCGGGCGGAGTGAGAACGGCCGCAAGAATGAAAATCCCGATGATGGCGTAGCGGAATTGGCGTATGAGAAAGCGTTCGTCGATGAGCCCCATTCGAGCGAGAAAGTAGGCCAACACGGGCATTTCGAATGCGATGCCGAAGGCGATGACCAGCTTTGACGAAAACGTGAGGTATTCGCCGATGCGAATCGCCGGGCGTACCGCGATGGCCTGATAGCGCGAAAGGAAAAAAGTAAAACTCGCCGGGAAGACGACCTCATAACAAAAAGCAGCGCCGATTAAAAAAAAGAAAGTTCCGAAGAAAACGAAGTAACGGGCAGGGCGTTTTTCATGCTCATAGAGCCCCGGCGCGATGAAATTCCAGACCTGCCAGAGAATCACAGGCAATGCCAGGACCAACGAAGCTAAGAACGCCACCTTCAGCTTGGTAAAGAACGCTTCAGAAATCGCGGTTCCGATCAGGGTCAGATCTTTGACGTGAATTCTCGATAAGGGCGCGGTCAGGATGACGAAGATCGTTTCAACAAACGCAAAGCAGATGGAAAAGGCGGCTGCCAGCGCGAGCAGAGTTTTGATAAGCCGAGATCTCAGCTCCGCTAGGTGGGACGTGAGGGGCATTCTGGCATCGTCGGGGTGCCCCTTACTTGACAGTATTTTCACTCTCTTTGGGCGCGGATGGGTCCGCGGAAGATAAGAAGGGATCGTCTTTTGCGGTGGCTTGCGGGGAGGAATCTTGAGCGTCGTCTTCCAGGTGGTGCAACTCCTCCTTGAGCTCGTCAGTCGCGCGGCGGAATTCCGACATGCCTTTTCCCAAAGCCCGGGCGATTTCCGGCAAGCGCTTCGGACCTAAGAGAATGAGCGCGAGTCCGAGAATCACCAGAAGTTCGGGCATGCCTATGCCAAACATTTCTTCCTCCGCGTCTAAGCTAGACGATTTCAGCGTGGTTGGCAAGGAAAGGGCGAAGAGAAGAGGCGGAGTGTTGAAATCAGAGCGAGCCGATCTTTGTTGCCAGAAAAACTCAATTCGACTTCGGCGCAGACGCTAATCGCCAGCAAAGGCTCACGCGATACCCGTAGGCAGCGTGAAGGTGAAAATGGTTCCCTTGCCCTGTTCGCTCTGCACCCAGATGCGACCTCCGTGCGCCTCTATGATCATCTTGCAAATGACCAGTCCTAAACCTGTCCCTTTGTGTTCCGAGGTCTTTCCGCTCATGGTCTGTTTGTATTTTTCAAAGAGCTGCCCGATCTCATCCGGCGGAATGCCGGCGCCGGTATCTCTAATCCAGATTTTCACTCCGCCGTCGTTCGGGCCGGCTCCTAATTCAATCTCTCCGTGTGACGGGGTAAATTTGAGCGCGTTACTGAGTAGATTGTTCAGCACCTGCTCAAGGCGATGAGGGTCAGCGCGGACCTGGGGAAGAGCGTGAGTTAGGTTGCTCCGCAGAGCGATTTTCTTGTCGAGCGCCGGGAAATGAAAGTTTTCTAGACTCAAGGCGAACAGTTTCTCGAAATCGACCTCTTCCAGCGCCAGATCGATGCGCCCGGACTCGAGTTTCGACATGTCGAGAAAATCGCTGACCAGGCTTACCAGCCCGTTTGCCGTGTGGGAAACCTTAACAAGCCATTTTTGTTGCTCCTCATTCACTGGGCCAAACACGCCATCCTTCATCAACTCGCTCGCGCCGATCACGTTGTTGAGAGGCGAGCGCAAATCATGCGCGATCATGGCCATAAAATCAGCGCGCTCTTGTTCGGCGATCTTGCGGTCGCTGATATCGCGCGAGTTTACGATGATACCCCCAACGGCTGGGTTGTGGAGTTGATTATTTCCTAAGCACTCCAGATACCGCCAAGAGCCGTCGCGATGGCGAAACCGCAACTCGATGGGCAATGCAACTCCTGATGGCTTTCGCGTATCTTGGAGAAAAATCTGCGACTCGAGACAAGTCCTCCGGATGGAGGAAATCGAAAGTCGGTTTACCTACCAGCTCGTCAGGCCGGTATCCTAAAATGCGCTCGACCGAAGGGCTTTCGTAGCGGATCGAAGCATCGGCGGTAAGAATCGTTATGATGTCGGACGAGTTTTCCAGTAATGAGCGGTAATACTCCTGTTGATTTTGAAGCTCGCGAGTACGTTCTTGAACGATAACTTCCAGGTTCTCTTTACGAAAGCGCAATTCCCGGGTCGTCTTGTCCAGCGCCTCAGTACGTTCTTGGAGACGCGCCGCCATGTTATTGAATGTAGTCGCTAACCGACCGATCTCATCAGCGGATACCGCATCGACTCTGCGGGTTAAATCCCCTTGTGCTATTGATTCTGCGGCCTGTGTCAGCTTTTTGATCGGCGCGGAGAGTGATTTTGCAGCAAGTAATGCTATGACTGCGACGAGGAGGACAGTCGCTGATCCAGCGACGCGAGAGAAGTTTTTCAGCTGGTGAATCGGAGCCAGCGCTTCCGTGGTGTCGATCTTGACTACCATTCCCCAGCGGGCATTAGGGAGATATCTCCAGACGGCAAGCACCTGCTTCCCCCGGTAATCTGTCGTCAGGCCTTGACCTTTTTTCCCTTGAACCGCTTCTTGCAAGTGCTGTGTTTCTCCCGAACCCAGGGCGACGCGCCTGCGAAAAGCCGCGTTGGGATCATGCCGCAGAGGGGCCACAATCACCGCCTTATCATTGATTCTTTGTCCGACGACGGTTTCGCCGGTTTCCCCCAAGTCCTTGAAATCCTCTGCGAGATCATAGAGTTCCCGATTACTCAGCTCGAGTGCGACGGTGCCGATGAGTTTGCCCTTGTTGAAGACTGGCGCAGCGACGAATGCCGCAGGCATACCCGTTACCTGATCAATGCTAAAGCTGGAGTTCTCAGCCTGCAGCAACATATTCGTGTTGCCAACAACGTTTGCCAAAGCGGAGTCCTTGTCAGGTTTCGCGTTCAAGTTAACGCCCAGCTCCTTCCCTCTGACGACCGAGAAGACTACATCGCCATTGGCAGAAACGAAATGGAGATTGTGGTAACCATACGCCTCTTTATAGTAGGACAGATATTTCTTAGTGCGGTCATCAATCACCTTGTACGCGGGCGAATCGAGGCCAAATCTGTGAAAGACGTAATTCAGTTGCTCCAGGGCATCGATAACCCAGGGAGCGTGAGCCAGTGTCACTCCGTCCTGTCTGCGCTGAATAAAGTAGGCTTCGATCCGCCGCGCTTTGTCCGCGGAAACTTTCGAGAGGTCTTCCTCGATGTGACGTCGCAGACGTTTTTCGGCGTTGATATAGACCAGATAACCGGCGCCGGTAAGGGGCAACAAGGCGATTAACAAGAACCACAGGGTCAATTTCGTGGAGATTTTTAGCTGCATACAATAGCCTACCCTGGGTTTGCCCAGCTTTGACCCCATCCTTGGTAAAGGTCTTGGAGAAATTTCTCCCATTCGGCTTTCGAGCGGTAAGGCGGATAAGGCGTAGGGCGGATCGGGCTCTCGGAGGTCCAGACGATATCAAACTGTCCATCCGGCCTGATTTTTCCAATTCTCACCGTTTTCCACAGGTGCTGGGTCTCTGGATCCAAATGAACAATGCCTTCAGGGGCATTAAAGCTTTGGTCTAGTATCGCCTTGCGCACCGCATTTGTTGCCACTTCTCGCGCATCTTGTACCGCCTGTCCCCATAGATGGACTGCAATATAGGCTGCCTCCATGGGATCGTTAGTTACTCTATCGGCACCGAATTTCCCTTGGAATCGCCTAACAAACTCCCTGTTTTCGGGGGTATCGAGGCTCTGGAAGTAGTTCCAGGCAGCGTAATCGCCTGCCATAGCCTTTGGATTCATGCCGCGGAGCTCATTCTCGGCGATGCTGAAGGACAGGGTTGGAATTTTGTCCGGAGTCACGCCGGCTTTGCGCAGCTCCGCAAAAAAAGCAACATTGGTGTGTCCATTGATCGTGTTGAGAATCACATGCGGTTGCGCGGACACGATTTTGTTTACCACTCGTGTAGCGTACTGGCTTCCGAGGATTAAATACTCCTCGCCCACAATTTGGCCTCCCAAGGCGACAACTTGAGCCTTAATGATCTCGTTGGCGGAATGCGGAAAAACATAGTCGGAGGCGACGAGAAAAAATCTCTTCCCGAGGTTATCGAAAGCCCACTTTACGGCAGGGATAATTTGTTGATTGGGTGCGGCGCCTGTGTAGACGATGTTGGGCGATTGCTCCAGTCCTTCATACTGCAGCGGGTAAAAAAGGAGATGATTATACTTCTCGAAAATTGGTTTTACGGTTTTGCGGCTCGCCGAAGTCCAGCAGCCAAAAACCACACTGACTCTTTCCTGAGCGATGAGGCGTTCTGCTTCCTTGGCAAACGTCGGCCAATCGGATTTTCCGTCCGATACGATGGCTTCGATTTTTCGCCCCAGGATGCCACCCTTGGCGTTGATTTCTTCAATTGCCAGCAAGGTGGCGTCGACCACAGATTTTTCGCTGATCGACATCGTGCCGGTCAGCGAGTGAAGGATACCTACCTTGATAGGTTCCGTGTCGATTTTTCCGGCCACGCCATAAAATAACCAACCGACGACCGCCAACAGGACAACGAGCAGGACAACTGGAATCTTCTTATTCATTGCATTGCTGGGAAAACGTTCGAACGCTAGGCGCTTTCTCTATTCGAATCTTTGTTGGGTTATGCGTGTTCTTGTGGGGCCGGAAACGGCCCTGCGATTTTTGCGTATCGGAGCTTCAGCCTGCGGAAAGTCCATAGTTGTTTGAAGCCGCCAAAATCACTTCTTCATGCTTTGTCGTTCTTCAGAGCAAGATGCATTTGCAAGCATGGTTTAGTCTCTTTGGCGCGTCAAACTAAGAATTTGACCGCGTACACTGCGGCGATAACGACATGCAGGCTGATTCCGCAATGCTCGTGTGGTTGCGCAATGCGGATTGGTCGTCGGCTGCGCGTCGCTCTGTCGCGTACCCCGTCAATGTTGGAAAAAGCCAAATTTTGCAAGTCCTCTCCTTCGAGGGTCCTCACGTCACACAGATCCACCTTGAGTACTGAGCCCACATCGCGCGTGAGCTTTTCGAGCAAGCTTGCAAGGTCCATCGTCGTAATGTCCTGGCTCAGTTCCTTGAGAAGCCGCTGGATCTCTTCTCTTCCCTTCAGCTCTTCGCGTGCAAGGCGCGAATCCGGTTGAAGTGTTGCCGCGCCCGCGCTTCGGCGAGCTTCCGCTGAATCCCTACGGCTAGGTCATTGGCTACCGAGGCCATGGCTTGAAAGAACGCGTCGGAGAGCGGCTTACGAGCAAACATTGCCATGACTCCGACCAAACGATTATCCACGAGCAACGGATAGCCGGCGAAGGCGACCAATCCTTCTTGCTTGGCCCATTGCTGCTCATGGACACCGGGGTCACCGACGACAGGATTCGCGAGGATCGGCGCGCGTTGCTGGGCGATAAGACCGGCCGTGGACTGACCAACGGCGACTCGGCCGTTAGCGCTATCGAAGGGGGCGTCTATTCCCGCGCTGGCCTGCAACTCCAGGACGTTCTCCCTTGGGTCGAATATCTAAATGCGGGCAAAAGCGACATCGAGGCGACCCACGATAGCCGCCGCGCAGCGTTGCAGCATCTCACCTAGATTCTCCACCCTGCGTCAAGGCGGAACTGACCTCGGCCGCGAAGGAAGCCAGAGCAGCCCGCTCCGTCAAAGTTGCATTGGCGGAGATGAGCTCGGCGTTGGTTTCCTCGAGCTTTCGGACCACCGCCGCGGCATATTTCTTTAATGGAAAAAGCTCGCGTCGCTTCTCCGCTTTTCGAACCGTTCTTCCCCGTCTCTCCGCGCTCGCGAGCACTTCCTGAATGATTTGGATAAGCTCTTTTGCAGGGGCCGGCTTAGTAATGAACTTATCAACGCCAACCCGAAGCGCCAGCTTATGGTCGGAATCCGACAGGTAAGTTGCCGAATAGACGACGAAGGGGAAGCAATGCAGCTGGTTGCTCCTGCGGATGGCTTCACAGAGCCGATAGCCATCCATCTTTGGCATGAGAATATCCGAAATGACCGCGTCTACCGGCTCCCGCTTGAGCAGGTCCAAGGCTTGCAGCCCGTCTTCAGCCTCCAGAACGTCCATACCTTGTGCTGCTAAGGTATTTTGCAGCAGCATGCGGTTCGTCTCCGAGTCGTCAACAATCAAGACTTTCATGGCAGACTTTCCTCTAAACCGCGGGGAGATCAACAATGCTACGGTCTCATTCTCGAAAACAAAAAAGACCGGATGTGAGCCAGCCAGGCTTTTGATCGTGACACGCTAAGCACGCGCTGTGCCAGGGAGTGAATAACCATAAAAGTTAGGCGTTCTAGGCCAGATGTCTACTAAACAGTTTCCGGAGGCGACAAACGTGACCAGTGGGGTACATGAATGAACAGGAATGCCTCCGGTCGCATTATCCCGATCGGCGAAAGATTGACGAGGCGCTGTCCAACACGCGCGGATTACCTGCTGCGCTATACACGCGATCTGCCCTTAGCAGTGGTAGAAGCAAAAGCCGCGTATAATTGTGCGGGGATGGTCTCCAGCAGACGAAGGACTATGCCGAGATCCTGGGACTAAGATTCGCGTACGCAACCAACGGTCATGGCATCGTGGAATTTGATTACGCTACCGGGAAGGAGAAGGGCTCACGGCTGCAGGCCGTGGCAGCGTCGCGAGTCGAGGATCTTGAAGCCGCCCCTGGAACAATTCCGCGAAATCGCTACCGATCTCAATTCACCCGTTCTGAAGGTGATAAGCTTTAGGAATTGCGCCCCTATGTTCCTGGGAGGATGCTATTTATTGGTGCGGTTTCCCGGTGTCGAGGGTAGATTCTAGATCTTGCCGGGGTTTGGCGACCTTTTTTCGGCTGCCGTTTTTGGGCGTGCGTGCCTAACTCGGTTGTGCCTTTACATTGCTCTCCGGGGGGTGCTAGAAAATTGTGCTATGGCGCGGACCGCTGTGGTGATCGACAGAGAATACTTGAAGCACGATCCCGGCTCCGGCCACCCGGAGCGAGCGGAGCGAATCCAGTGTTTGCTGGAGCTTGCCGAAGAGCTCGATCGATCCAAATATGAGATCGTCTCTCCCAGGGCCGCGCTCAGGGAAGAAATCGAGTCTTGTCACGCCAAAGAGTATGTCGATCTCGTTGAGGCGACATCGCAAAGGAATCGCTACGCCCTGGATGGAGACACGGTTACATGCAAGGACTCTTTTGGAGTCGGAGTGCTGGCCGTCGGTGGTTTTCTCAAGTTGATCGATGAGATCGCTACGGGGACGTTCTCCAATGGTTTTGCGCTGGTCCGGCCTCCCGGCCACCATGCGTTGCCCGACAGAGCGATGGGTTTTTGCCTCTTCAATACCGTCGCCATCGGCGCGCGCCATGTTATTGCGCGATACGGCGCGAAGCGAGTATTGATCGTGGATTGGGACGTGCATCATGGAAATGGCACCCAGGATGCATTTTACGCTGATCCATCAGTACTCTACGTCTCGACTCATCAGTTTCCTTATTACCCGGGGACGGGAGCGGCGACCGAAATTGGGGGCGCACGGGGTGAAGGTTTTACCGTCAACGTTCCGCTTCCGGCCGGCTGCGCGGACGCAGAATATGTGCGTGCTTTTCAGGAGATTATCATCCCGATCGCCGGCAGATACGCGCCCGAGTGGATTCTGGTTTCGGCGGGATTCGATCCGCACCGGCGCGATCCCTTGGGTGGAATGGGGGTGACGGAAGCGGGCTTTGCCGCGATGGCTTCACTCTTGCTGGATGTAGCCGAGAGGCACGCCGGCGGTAAGGTTGCTTTTCTGCTCGAAGGAGGGTACGACGTTGCGGCGCTGAAAAGTTCGGTGGCGACGGTTTTGGACCGGATAGAGCGCCGCGACGAGAGTGAAATTCCGGCTGCGGAGGTTGGGACAAGAATTCAGCAGCTCATTCATCAAGTCCAAAGCATCCAAGAGAGATACTGGTAGCTTAAGATGATGTCGCGTCACAAGCGAGCCGCGACACGGGGTTCGTCAAATCACGAAGCGCGCATCAGCCACTACAAATGTCGAAAATCCTGCTTGACGCTGCCGGCGAGCTGACTTATCTTAGCGAGCTTAAATCGGGTTGAGTTATGAAGGATAGAGAGAGTCGCAGAGTCGTGGTTACCGGAGTCGGGCTCGTCACGCCGCTGGGCACCGGAGTGGAGAAGAATTGGAACGCGCTCTTAGCGGGACGTTCCGGGATTCGGGCGATCACGCGCTTCCCTGGCCTGGAATTTTTCGCCTCGCGCATCGCCGGCGAAGTTCCCGACTTCTCTCCCGAGGACTACATCGAGCCCCGCGAACTTAAGAAGATGGACCGGTTTATTCAATACAGCATCGGCGCGTCCGAAATGGCCATGCAGGACAGCGGCGTAAAAATCTCTCCGGACGATGCCGCGCAGGTCGGCGTCATTATCGGCGTGGGATTGTTGGGATTGGAATCCTTGGAAACCTATCACAAGGCGTATCTCGACGGCGGCCCGCGCAAGATCTCTCCTTTCTTCATTCCCAAAGTCATTTCCAACTTGGCGCCGGGTCACGTTGCCATCCGTTATGGCGCCAAGGGCGTAAACTGGACTCCGACTTCGGCTTGCGCGTCGGGCAATCATGCGATTGGCGAAGCCTTTAATTTGATTCGGCGCGGTCTTCAGGATGCGATGATTACGGGCGGCGCGGAAGCCGCTATTACACCGCTCGGGGTGGGCGGCTTCAGCTCGATGAAAGCGCTGTCGACGCGTAACGATGAGCCCGAACGGGCCAGCCGGCCGTTTGATAAGGACCGGGATGGCTTCGTGATTGCGGAAGGCTCAGGGATTATGATTTTGGAGGAGAGGGAGCGCGCTCTAAGCAGAGGGGCAACAATTTACGCGGAAGTCATCGGTTACGGAGCGAATGGCGACGCGTATCACATCACCGCTCCTTCTCCCGATGGCGAAGGAGCGGCGCGCTGTATGGCATTGGCGCTCCAGGACGCGGCGATCGGGCCCGAGGAGATCGATTACATCAACGCTCACGGGACGTCGACGGAATATAACGACCTCAACGAAACCCAGGCGATCAAGAAAATTTTTGGCGCGCGGGCCTATCAAATTCCGGTCAGCTCGACCAAGTCCATGACGGGCCATATGCTCGGAGCCGCGGGCGCGGTGGAGGGCATTTTCACGGCTCTCGCCCTACGCCACGGCATGATTCCGCCGACGATCAACTATGAGATCCCCGATCCCCAGTGTGACTTGGATTACGTGCCCAATCATGCGCGTAAGGCCGACATCCACACGGCTCTTTCCAACTCGTTTGGGTTTGGCGGCACCAACGCCTGCGTGATCTTCAGGAGGGAAGGGTGAGCGCCGCGCACGTCAGGAGCGTGATTTTGGGCACCGGATCGGAATTGCCCTCCAGGGTTATGACGAATGCGGAGCTGGAGCGCATGGTGGACACGAGCGATGAATGGATCACGACGCGCACCGGTATCAAAGAAAGACGGATCCTCGAAGAAGGTAAGGGCAGCGCGGACATGGCGTATCACGCGTCATTGCGCGCGCTGGAGGATGCCGGTCTGGAAGCCACCGATCTGGAAGCTATCATCATGGGGACTTGCACCCCCGACTATCCTTTTCCCAGCTCGGCTTGCGTGCTCGAAAACATGCTGGGAGCGCGGGGGGTTTTTTCCTTTGATGTGAACGCTGCTTGCTCGGGCTTTCTCAATGCGCTGGCGGTCACCGATTCCTTCATTCGGGCGGGAAAAATTAACAATGCTCTGGTTGTAGGGTCGGATGCGCTGAGCCGGCTGCTTAACTGGCAAGATCGGGCAACTTGCATTCTTTTCGGCGATGGCGCCGGCGCCATGGTTGTTGGCGCTTCCAATGATTGAGACCGGGGGGTGCTCAGCACCCGGTTGCGCACCGACGGATCCTACGTGAAAACGCTTTACGTTCCCGCGGGAGGTTCGCTGAAGCCTGCCGATCTAGCGGCGGTCAAGGCGCGGGAAAACACCATCACGATGAATGGCAAGGAGGTGTTTAAGGTCGCGGTAAGGGCCATGGAAGAGATCAGCCGCGATGCCTTGAGAGAGGCTGGAGTCTGTATCAATGAAGTCTCTCTGGTCGTCCCGCATCAGGCCAATCGCAGAATCATCAAAGCTCTCGCCGACCGTCTGGGCATTTCGATGGAAAAGGTCGTGGTCAACTTGGACAGATACGGAAACACTTCAGCCGCGTCTATTCCGGTCGCGCTGGATGAAGCGCGGCGCCAGGGCCGCATCGCTCTCGGAGATGTTGTCCTGCTGAACGCGTTCGGCGCCGGCTTTGCTTGGGGCGCCGCAGTGATCCGGTTCTAACCTCCCAAACAGTTCCCAGTCTTCAGTTCTTAGCTGCAGCATTAGCCTTCTGCTTGCGTCCGGGCTGCCGCAGTCTTTACTGGCTGGCGAATTGCTGGTCATTCCAAAGGATCCAACAGATAGCCAAGGGCCAGCCAGAGCCCTTTGGAGTAACGAAGGAAAACCACAGGAAAAAGGGCGGCGATTGCGCTCCACAAAACGAGCTGCGTCTTGAGTGAAGCCTGAGTCAAGTGGTCGAGAATGAAATAACCGGGAACCACGATGGCGATTGTAGCCGCGTAATTAAGATAGATCGCGCCGACGAAGTATCCTTGCTCGCGCTCAAGTCGGAGATGGCACGTCAAGCAAAACCGCCGTAGATTCCAGAAACTTTCAAAAACCCCCGGAGCGCCGCAGCGAGGACAACGCAAGCGCAATCCACGCATGAGAATTTCGAGTTTCGACGGTGAAGCCATCGCCTATGCGGGAGAATAGAAGATCGACACGCCGGGTCCGAGCGGAATTCCGAGCAGCAGCCAGGCGATCATGAGCAAGGTCCAGGTTAGAGCAAAAGCAATCGCGTAAGGCAGCATGATCGCCAGGAGCGTACCCAATCCGAATTTAGGATCATATTTGGTCGCAAAGGCGATAATGAGCGGCATGTAAGGCATGAGGGGAGTAACGATGTTGGTAAACGAATCGCCGATGCGATACGCCGCTTGCGTGAGCTCCGGTGAATAACCCATGATCATCAACATGGGAACAAAGACGGGGCCGGTTACGGCCCACTTGGCGGAAGCGCTGGCGAGAAACAGGTCCATTAGAGCGCACACAAAAATGAACAGGATGACTAATGGAATTCCCGAAATACCGGTCGCGCGCAGCAAGTCGGCGCCGCTGACGGCGAGAATTAATCCCAGGTTTGACCAGCCGAAGTAAGCGACAAATTGGCTGGCGGCGAAAGCCAGCGCGATGTAACTCCCCATGGTGCTCATCGTCTCTTCAATCATGCGGCCGATGTCCTGGTTGCTTTTGATCGTTCCCGCGGTCAAGCCGTAGGCCAAACCCAAAAACAGAAATCCCATTGCCATGAGGCTGACCATCCCGTGGAAAAAGGGTTCGAGGGTCCCTTTCGCATCGCGCAGCAGCGCGTGGGTCGGAACAGTGGCCAGAAGCAGCGCCATAACCTCAACCGCCAATGTGATACCCGCCGCGATGAGTCCGCGCCGCTCGCCCTCACTGAGTTTTTCGGCGCTCAGCCGTTGGGTATTTTCAAAAGCGCTCAGCCGGGGTTCCACAAGCCGGTTACTCACCCAAACGCCGGCCAGGGTCAGGACGAAAGTAGAGGCGATCATGAAGTAGTAATTCGCGGTCACCGGCACTGTGTAGCGGGGATCGTAGAGTCGCGCTGCCTCCTGGGTAAGGCCGGCGAGCAATGGGTCGAGCGGCGTCAAGAAGAGATTAGCGCTGAAGCCTCCAGAAACGCCGGCGAAGGCTGCCGCCAGTCCCGCAATGGGGTTGCGGCCGATTTGAGCAAAGAGAAGCGCGCCCAGAGGAACCAGAATCACGTAACCCGCATCTACCGTCAGGCTGGCGTTGACGCCGGCAAACACGAGCGCGGCGG
>JBOHVR010000528.1:0-6309 GCA_050735755.1 Binatia bacterium | reverse complement strand
GTTCCGCCCTTACAAGAACGCGCCAAGAAAACAAATGAGATTCTCTGCGATTTGTTGCGATCGCTGAAACCCGAATAAGCGATGCCAACATTTCAGTTCGCGAAAGACGGCTATGCCGCCACTTTCTCACCCGGAAAATTCGAGTTTTGTTAACTTGCCGCCGCGCCGGGCGCAGCTTGCCGCCGAAACTGAAGTCCTTGTTGTGGGTGGAGGGCCGGCGGGCCTCGGCGCGGCGCTAGGCGCAGCCAATGCCGGCGCAGGGGTGATACTCGCCGAGCGATACGGGTTTCTTGGCGGCAACGCGACCGCCGCTCTCGTCATGCCACTCATGTCCTTTCATACCCAGAAGCCGAGACGTGAAAAATTCGCGTCGACAACGCTTCTTCCTACGGACCACGGTCCGGGAGAGCCGGTGCTGGCGGGAGCGGTCACCACTTTCCTGGAGCGTCTAGTCGAAGCGGGGGGCGCGATCTCGCCGTCGCTGAAGACCGGCTATGTCGTCCCCTTCGACCCGGAAGTGTTTAAGCTGGTTGCGATGGAGCTGCTAGACGAGGCGGGAGTGCGCTTTCTATTTCATGCCTTGGCGAGCGATATCTGGGTCGATCACGGTGTTAAAGGCGTTGTCTTTGAGACCAAGTCCGGTCCGGTGGTCATTCGCGCCGCCGTTGTCGTCGACTGCACCGGCGATGGCGACGTGGCGGCGCGAGCGGGCGCCCCATACGAGGTTGGCAGAGAAGATGATCAATTGGTGCAACCGATGACTCTGATGTTCCGGATCACGGAATTCGAACGGGCGGCGTTCAACGGTTATGTCAAGGAACATCCGGATCAGTGGCGTGGCGTGCATGGGCTTTGGGATCTTATTCGTCAGGCTACCACGGCCGGGGAGCTTCACCTGCCGCGAGAGGACATGCTTTTTTTCGCTACGCCTCACGAGCGCGAACTCAGCGTCAACAGCACGCGTGTGACCAAAGTCTCGGGCACGGACGTCTGGGATTTGTCGTACGCCGAATGGGAGAGCCGGCGCCAGATGCGGCAGATCGCCGCGTTCTTGCGCCGCTACGTGCCGGGGTTCGAGAAATCCTATGTCGTTCAGAGCGGCGTGAATGTCGGGGTCCGGGAGACGAGAAGAATCCTGGGAGATTACCGACTCACCGCCGATGATATTTTGCAGGCGCGAAAATTCCCCGACGTGATCGCGCGGAGCACTTATCCGGTCGACATCCACAATCCGGAAGGCAGAGGCACGATGTTGAAACGGGTGCCGCCCGGAGAAGCTTATGATATCCCGTTGCGTTCTCTCGTACCCAGGGGCATCGAAGGACTACTCGTCGCAGGCCGCTGTATTTCCGGCACTCATGAAGCGCATTCTTCCTACCGCGTGATGCCGGTTTCCATGGCGACAGGACAGGCGGCAGGCGTATGCGCCGCGCTGTCGGTCCGCCGCGGGAAATCGCCGCGGTTTATACCGGCCGCGGATGTCCAAGCTGAGCTCATTCGTCAAGGCGCCAATTTGCGCGATATTCTTTGAAACTGGTTGCTTCTTTTAATTCTCGGTTCAGTTTAGAGATGAAAAACCCTATGAATGCTTCGACTTAGGCTCAGCATGAACGGAGGGGTTTTCATCAGCGGAATCAATTTTTTGGGTCAGTCCCGCGGCGGGCGCGTAAAGGCCATGCCCCAGAGGGTTTTGGGGAAAACTAAACACCGCCCAAGCCCGCAGCGTTCTCGTGATGGCTCATTCTCTGCTTAGAGAAGTGCAAAAGAAGTTGGCATTGACAGGCCTCTCAAGCGCTCGTTAGTATCGACCTGGTTGGCGTTTCTAACGTTCGTCGAAGAATTCGGCCACAGAAAGAATTAAAACGAAGCATCTGGGATTGGAGGAGCACGATGGAAGGTAGGGATATGACGCAGGTTGTAGGGAAATCAACGCCGAGGGTTGAAGGAGAAGAAAAAGTCACGGGCGGCGCCATTTACACGGTAGATGTCGTATTGCCGGAAATGCTCTGGGGGAAGGTTTTGAGGAGTCCTATTTCTTACGGTCGCATCAAACGGATCGACGCGAGCAAAGCGCTTCAGATCCCTGGCGTGAAGACGGTGATCACGGGCCAGGATGTGACCGGGCTCAGAATCGGCAGGAGGATCTACGATTTGCCCATTCTGGCGGACGGCGTCGTGCGATTTATCGGTGAACGGGTCGCAGCCGTTGCTGCGGAAACCGAAGAAGCAGCCGAGGAGGCAGTCGATCTCATCGAAGTGGAGTATGAAGATATGGAACCGGTGCTTGATCCGCTGGACGCGATGACACCCACGGCTTCAGTGCTTCATCCAGATCTTCTGTCCTATCGCGGATTACCCACGGAACTGAAAGCGGCCAGTAACGTGTTCGCCTATCTAAGATGGGGCAAAGGCGAGGTCGAGGCGGGTTTTCAGCAGGCCGAGGTGATCGTCGAGAACACTTTTGAGACCCAGGTGGTCCACCAATTGTATCTGGAGCCGCATGCCTGCATGGCGAAAGCCGACCCCTCCGGCGGCGCGGAGATTTGGGCTTGCAGCAAGACGCCTTTTGCCGTGCGCGAGCAGCTTTCCAACTGCACTGGAGTCCCCAAGGACAAGCTGGTTTTTCATCCGGTCCATATCGGCGGCGACTTCGGCGGCAAAGGCGGGCCTATGGACGTCCCGGTCTGCTACTTTCTCTCGTTGAAGAGCGAGCATCCGGTGAAGATGATCATGGACTACAGCGAAGAGCTGGTCGCGGGCAACCCGCGGCACGCGTCGATCATCCGAGTAAAAACCGGAGTAAAAAAAGACGGAACCATTCTCGCGCACCACATGGAGTTTATCTTCGACAGCGGCGCCTACGGAGCGATGAAGCCTGCTGGGTACTTGGTCGGCGCATCGACCTGCGCGGGGCCGTACAAGATGGCGAACTGCCTGATCGAAGAAAAGATGGTTTACACGAACAAGGTCCCCTGCGGTCACATGCGCGCTCCGGGCGACCCGCAAGGTTATTTCGCCAACGAGAGCCAGCTCGACATCGTGGGGCGCAGATTGGGCATGGATCCGGCGGAATTCAAGAGAAAAAATCTGGTCCGTGACGGGGATGCTATGCCCACGGGTGAAACCATCGTGCACGTCAGAGCGGTAGAGGCATTGGATAAAGCGATTGCCTTGTCAGGGTATCAGAAGGCCAAACCGAAGAACGTTGGGCGCGGGTTGGCTTTCTCCGAGTGGAGTCCCAACGGCGGTGAGGGCAGTGTTTTTGTAAAAATCGATGAGCAAGGCAAAATCACGGCTTCTTCTCCGGTCGTTGATCAGGGAGCGGGTGTTTTTACCGTGATCTGCGAGGTTGTCGGAGAAGAGCTGAAGATTCCCACGAGCGAAATCGAGTTCGAACATCTGGACTCGCGTGCCGTTCCGAGCGACGGAGGCGTCGGCGGCAGCAGAGCGACCAGAGTCTACGGCAATGCGTCTTATGAAGCGGGGGTGAACGCAAGAAGACAGCTCTTCGAAGTCGCTGCCAAACGCCTGGGAGTTGCTGAAAACGAGCTTGCTCTAGGGAACGGCTTTGTCGCTCACGCGCGCACGAAAAGGCGCATGAGTTTCGCAGAGGTGGTGAAAGCCAAGGGCTCTACCATTGAGGTCAAGGGGTACTACAAACAGACGGGAAAGGCTCACGAGGCCGCGATTGCCGCGCAAATCGCCGAGGTGCACGTCGATCCCGAGACGGGCCAGATCACGCTCCGACAGTTTGTCGCGGCCAACACCACCGGCAAAGTTATCAATCCGCTTATGCACCAGGGCCAGATCGACGGCGGCATAATCTTCGGGATTGGATACGCGTTGACCGAACATCTCATACTGGAAAGCGGCAAGGTTGTGACGACGAATTTTGGCGATTATAAAATTCCCAACATTTCGGATATTCCGCCGCTCAAGACCGTTGTCCTCGAGACCATCCCCCACGGCCCAGGACCGTACAACAGCCTGGCTATCGGGGAGCTCTCTAACGTGCCGGTCGCGGCTGCGATCGCAAATGCCGTCGAGGATGCCATTGGAATAAGGATTAAAGCTCTGCCGATAACGGCGGAGAAGATTTTTCTCGCTTTCGATGGAAAGCGCTGAATGATTTGTCGTTGACTACCGCAAGGAGGCTCTATGGAAGACCCGCTGCGATTCTACGTAGCGCTTAACGGGGGCTTGAAAGTCATGCACCACCGCTCCGGCTCAACCACCACATCCGGAGAATTTTTTGACGGGCTGACGGTCGATGCCCTAATTGGCCCGCGGCAGCGTCCGGAAGTCGTATTCGCCGCGATCGCTCTGCACGGCGGGTACCGCTCGCGGGACGGGGGTAAAAAATGGGAGAAGATATTGGACGGCGATGTCAGATGTTTCGCGCTCGATCCTTACGATGAGCGGGTGGTCTATGCTGGAACCGGACCCGTTCGCCTCCTGCGCAGCGAGGATGATGGAAGCACCTGGGAGAATTTGGATGGCCTCCAGCAATTACCGGAGCAGGTGAAATCGCAATGGACCGTACCGGAAGCCTATCGAGGAATTCAGCATCCCCATGTCCGCAACATTTTCATTCATCCTGATGACACCCATCTTCTCTGTCTTGCGCTTGAACACGGAGGTGTTGTTCTGAGCCGGGATTGCGGCACAACGTGGGAGGATGTGAGCGGCGGAATCTCATATCCGGACATGCACCTTTTCGGTAACTATCCGGGTAGCAAAGAGCGTTTTTATGTGTCGTCGGCGCGCGCTTTTTTTCGCAGCGACAACTACGGTCGTGAATGGCGGCGCTGCGAAAATGGAATGCCCTGGGGTTTTACGGATATGTACAGCTACTCTCATGACTGGTTGTTCCTGCCTGGGGAACCTTCACGCATGATACTCGCGGGCGCGAAAGGTTCTCCGGGCGTGTGGCGGCGCGAGAAACGGGATCCTCAAGGCTTTCTTCTTCTCAGCGACGATGGGGGAGAGCACTGGCGTCGTGCCGCAGCCGGATTGCCGGAAGCAATGCCGTGGATGCCTTGGGTATTGGTACCGCACCCCACGGATGCAAGCACCGTATTTGCCGGCATGGGAGATGGATCGCGCGGTTTCGGCTTCAACCCCAAGGAAAGAGGCAAAGGGGCGTTCTATGTGACCCGCGACCGCGGTGATTCTTGGGAGGCGGTTATTCCCGAGATGCCGTCTGTTCTGACGGCTTGGGTTGCCGCGGACTAGCGCCCGGTCGCCGCTATCACGAATCGCTTCACTTTAGGAATGAATTAGCCGACTGGAGAAAGTGGCCTCAGTAAGAAAGTCTGACATCCCCGGTAATAAAAGCCTCAGAGTTTACAGCGGCGCGTTGGGTCCTCAGGAAAGGACGTTTCTGATTCTTCTCGCCAGGTCCATCCCGTCCAAACACCTCCGTTCCGCGTATTTGCTTTAACAGGCTGATGCAGACCGCATCCGCGCGGCAAAGATCCGGATCTTTCGACAGCCCTCCTCGCGCTGGGAGTTCCCTTATCTGAACGGTCGCTTTGGCTTTCAGCTGGAGATCCAAACGGCGGTCCGTTTTCGTCCCATTTTTAATAACGCTTCTTTCTTTCGGGACGTTTCTTTCAACGAACAAAAAAAAGCTGTTGCTCAGCCATTGACACAGGTCTGGCATGTTACTTGCGGCGGTCGTTCCGGCGGCAGGTTCCATGAGTAGGGCTTCCGAGAAGGCGTTTATTGGGATCCGAACCGAACTCGGGGAAGACATATGAAGGCGCTAGAGAAAATATTAAAAAACGAGAACGGCAAGATCGGCTGGATAATATTGTGGGCTCTCGGAATACCTGCTCCTATATTAGTGATTCTTTTTCTAGTGCGCGGGTGCACGTAGAAACCGGTACGATTAAAGCTCTGATTGGAGACAGATCATGGGTGGATACAATATATTTTATATTATCGGCGTGATTGTAGTCGTATTATTTATTCTTGGATATTTTGGCTTTCGGTAAGACGCGTTCGCGATCTTTTCCGGACGGCCGGATCGTACTCACGGTCCACAGCAATAAGGACTTTATCTCCTTGTTGAGTCTTGCCGTAGCCGACGAAGCCACGTGGCTTTCGCAGTTCTCACGCCAGCCAACGAGAGCGCGCTTGCAAAGGCATGAGGGCGTTATATCTGCGACCTGCAAATCCGGTGTTTTTCTTCCGCCGCCGGCCTCCGGGTAAACTGATTCCGACCTCGGTAAACATAATATAATAATCCTCCGGGATGCTTCATGACCGCGATTCGTGTTTGTGAGGCCTTATCGTCCCAGGCAG
>JBOHVR010000527.1:0-2605 GCA_050735755.1 Binatia bacterium | reverse complement strand
ATCCCAAACAGATCATCGAGATTCGCGGCCTCATCAAAACACTCTCCCAAAAACGCACGGTGATTTTATCCGCTCACATCCTTCCAGAGGTTTCCCAAGTGTGCGATAAAGTCGTGATCATCAACGCAGGACGAGTGGTGGTGGAGGAAAAACTCAGCGAGCTCACCCAGGGGGCTAGCCTCGAAGAGGTCTTTCTGCGCTACATCTCCGAAGAAGAGGCTGAAGCGGTAGCCGCGGAAGAAGAAGCCCGAATCTCATGAGAAATGCCCTGATCCTCGCTCAAAAGGAAACGGCCGCTCTTTTCGTGTCCTCCGCAGCCTACGTCGTGTTGACGGGGTTTCTCCTGTTGGGCGGCTGGTTTTCTTCAACCTCCTGTTTCGGTTCAACGCCCTCCTCACCCTTTATGTCAATCTGCAAAACTTCGAGGCGATGCAAGCGCTCAACCTCAACGAGTATGTCATCGCTCCTCTGCTGCATAACCTGACGATCATTCCATTATCCTCGTCCCCGTGATTACAATGCGCTCCTTTAGCGAGGAAAAACGGAGCGGGACCTATGAACTGTTGCTCACGGCTCCTCTCTCCGTAACTGAAATCGTCGCGGGCAAGTTTCTGGCCTGTCTTTTTTTTGTTTTTGTCATGCTGCTTCTCACGGCGATTTACCCGATCATTCTTCTCTTCTTCGGCAATCCTGAGTTTGGCCAGGTCGCATCGGGCTACCTGGGACTCTTTCTATTGACCGCGACATTTGCCTCCGTCGGGCTTTTCACTTCGGGCTCGGTTTATGCCCGGCGCGACGTCAAACCCGACGTTCTTCTCACCGACTCCCAACTTCAAGTCGCGCTCGGAAAGAAGCTGAAGGACTTCAGGAACAAAAGGATTCTAGAAATCAACGAGGACGCCGTAAAACAGCTAACCCTTAAGAGCGCAAAGGGCCAGCGGGTCCTCACAAAAAAGGCGACGAATGGCTCATCGACGCCCCGCGCTCGGCGCCCGCCGATGCCGCGGAGGTCGAAGGCTTCCTTAGGTCGTTGCAGAACCTGCTTGCCCAGGACTTCATCGAGACCCAACCTGCCGACTTCGGCAAATACGAACTCGACCAGCCGCGGCTTCAAATTACGATCCATCAAAACGGTCAACAGGTCGAGTTGTCTGTCGGCCAGCCCACAGAAACAAAGGGCGAAGCCTTTGCCACCGTGAACACCTCTGGAACTGTGTACTCCGTTCCAGAACGCGCGCTTGCAGATTTCGACCGCGACTGGCAGAGCTTCCGCGACAGGCGCATCCTTGCATTTGTTCCCGCGCAGGCAGCCAAGGTACAGATTCAAAAGGGCCGAGAATCTTTCGCCTTGACTAAGGACGCAAAAGAGCAATGGACGTTGCAGCCCCCGCCAAACAAAGGCGGCGCGCGCTCCCAAGCCATCGACGCGTTCGTAACCGCCTTGGCCGATCTTAAGGCCAAAGCAATTGCTGAAGAACAACCCAAAGATCTTAAGCCCTACGGTCTGGACCCGCCGTCGCTGAAGATTTCTGTTGCTGGAAAAGGCGGCGAGGATTTGGGAACGCTGTTAATAGGGGGGCATGCGCGACTCGATCATTACGCGCACCGCGCCGGCAGGTCGACCGTTTACCTGATCGATGACACGGCATACAAGCAAATCGCCAAATCGTCGGAGGACTTTCTTCCGTTCGCGGAAAAAACCGCAGTTCCGGGCAAAACCCAGAAATGACCCTTGAGAATCCGGTGGCTTTTTGTTAACGGTTTCTGAGTTGGCTATGAACTCGGGTGTTGCCCTGCGCGAACGATGGAAGGGCAAGCGTTACAACTCTTACAACCGCGCACTACGCGAAACGTTTGCCTGCCGGGTCTACAAGGTTAGCGTGCGCGCTGATTTCACCTGTCCCAATCGGGACGGTCGCGTCGCAGTCGGCGGCTGTATTTATTGCAACAACGCCAGCCACACTCCTGTTTCTTATGATTCGGCCTTATCGATACGGACCCAGATGGAGCGGGGCATCGAAGCGGTGCGCCGTCGTCACCGGGCGGACAAATTCATCGCCTATTTTCAGAGTTACAGCAACACCTACGGAGCGGTCGCAAAGCTCGAACGTTTGTACCGAGAAGCCCTGGACTTCCCCGATGTCGTTGGCCTTGCGATTGGAACGCGCCCCGACTGTGTCCCCAACGACGTCCTGGATCTTATCGCCGATATCGCGCGGCATCGATATGTGTGGTTGGAACTGGGTTTGGAAAGCATGCAAGAGAAAACGCTTAAGTGGGTGAACCGGGGCCACAGTCTGGCCGATTTCGTCGACGCTGTCGAAAGAAGCAAGGTCCGCAACTTGCGCGTCTGCGTCCATCTTATTTTGGGATTCCCCGGCGAAAGCCGTGCCGAGATACTCGCAACACCCGCATTTCTTAACGCCCTGCAAATCGATGGCGTCAAGCTGCATAATCTTCACGTCATCAGGAACACGGTTCTCGAGCAAATCCACCGTCGGGGAAACTTGCGGCTCCAGACCCGTGACGAAGATGTGTCTTTGGTGGTGGAATTTCTCGAGCTCCTCCGTAGCGAAACCATTCTCCATCGTTGAACCGGAGAAAC